>JALEGO010000214.1 GCA_022763165.1 Flavobacteriales bacterium | reverse complement strand
TTAGCGGGAGCGTCCAAAACAGGTTTTGACATGGACCTGGGAGTATTTTATGAACTACAGGATAAAATGTACGTTGGCGTTTCTGCAATGCACATTCCAGCCACAACACTGAAGGATGCAAACTTTGATTACAATTTGGAAAGGCATTATTACATCATGGGAGGTTATATACAAGATATTCCACAAATGAACATTCAGCTGAAACCCTCAGTTTTTGTAAAGACAGATGGTGCTTCTACACAATTGGATATTAACGGAATTGCACTTTGGGAAAACAAAGTTTGGGGAGGTGTCTCTTACAGAATGCAAGACGCTGTTTCCCCGATGGTTGGTTTCCAAAAAGATGTGGGAGATGGCATATTCAAGCTAGGGTATTCATATGATATTACCACATCACAATTAAGAAATTCTAGTACAGGATCACACGAAATCATGTTGGGGTATTGTCTTAGAATGAAACCGGAACCTCCAGTAGAGCATGTGCGTACGGTAAGATTTTTGTAGGACAGGGCATTCATAAAACAATCCCGATTACAAGGACATCATCAGTTTGAGGTGTTCCTTCTTTCCATTGGAGATATTGATTGTCAAGCAGTATTCCTTGCTCTTTTATTGGCGAATCATGATTTTTTTCGATTAAATCTACAAATCTCCTCTTTGTGAGTTTTAGATGCTCTGGACCACCAAATTGATCAACGTATCCATCGGATGTCATATATATTTTATCTAAAGATTGATATGTAATGATGTGATTGGTAAATTCTTTTTCTTTTCTATGCACTCCTATTGGCATTTTGTCACCTCTATATTCTATAAGCTCTTTGTTTTTAGACTTTAAAAAGAGACTATTATAGGCCCCTGCAAATTGGATCACCTGCTCTTGTCGGTCAATTATCGTGCAGGATAAATCCATACCTGACTTGGAAATGGAGGAGTGGTCTGACTGTGATAGTGTGGACTTCACTCTCTCTCGCATTCGATTTAGAATTTTTGCTGCATTGTCAATTGTTGGGTCCAAAACAATCTCATTCAATGTAGAAACACCAAGCATGGTCATAAAACCACCAGGCACACCGTGACCTGTGCAGTCGGCTGCAACAACAATTAACTGGTCATTTACCTCTCTCACCCAAAAAAAATCTCCACTGACAACGTCCTTAGGTCTGTAGATAATAAAGTAGTCCTTCAGGACCTTATCCAAATAGGCATCACTAGGTAATATGGCCTTCTGAATACCTTTCCCAGCTACTAAACTTGCAACCATTTTTTCAGATTGTTTATTTATAATTTCACGGGCTTCCACTCTTTTAGTAATATCAGAACCATAAGTTTGACAGACATTCAACTCTTTGACCCCCCGAATCATGAAACGGAATACCTTGTCCCCAAGTTGTTGTTCTATCTTTATCTGAAGGTTGTTAGCGATAACATGATCAATGTCTGTGTCTATTAATTGGTCCAACTGTTCTTTTATAAATTCTCCAACGATTTCCTTTGGTTTGAAAACTTCTTTTGCAGCGGGGTTGGCAGCTATTATTTTTCCTTGTGAGTCAAAACGCATGACTGGTTCTGGGTTTAGCTCCGCAAACAGGGCAACGGATTTTAGCTGTTTCTTAGATGCTTCGATTGTTGTGATGTCTGATCCATAGATTTGGCAAACACCCAAATGAGAAACGCCTCTTATTGTAAAATCAAAAACCTTTGCCCCAATATGAACTGTGGCATGAGTTATTTGATTGTTTTGGATAATTTCAGAGATTTTTTCAAGGTCAATCTCTCTAATGTATTGAACAATAGAATTTCCTGTTAGGTCTTCACCAAAAATTTCTTTGGATGCTTCATTGTTACTTAAGACAATGCCTTTGTCATCAAATCGAATTACAGGAGCAGGGTTAAGTTTTGGGAAAAAAGAAAGTGCCTCCAGGTCGTTTTTGTATTTATTCATGAGGGTTATATCTGCTCCGTAAATTTGACATATGTTCAATTCCGGAACTCCTTTAACAGAAAAACTCCAAGAGCTGTCACCAATATCCAAAGTGAAATATTGAACACTTCCCATTTTGATCGCATGCTGAATGATATCTACACTTAAATACGGTATCAAATCAGAAACGGTCAAACCTATAAGATCGTTTGAAAAAATTTCCATTGAAGCTGGATTGCATTCTGTAACTTTTCCTTCATGGGATATTCTCAATACGGGTGCTGGGTTATGTTTTATAAAGGTCATGGCATTTTCCCAATCGGGTTTATCCAATTCAGTGGCCAAAGGAGAAGCGCTATGGGCTGAGGTTATTTTTGATTTGACTGATGAATATGTTGAAACCGAGTACGGCACTATATACATTAACAAAAGCTTCGTCCACTGAATCTTTTCAAATTCATGGTGAAGTACCAGATCATAGATATTAATTGTGGTCAAGACAGTACCAACCACTAGAGAGGTCATTAGTGCCCTTCTAAGAATCTCTTTTGAAAGAGCTAGTTGAACATAATCCTTAGTTTCCACTGATATTTTCAACTTCTTTACGTGAAAGCCATTTAAAAAGATACGGTCGTATTGAGAATTTAGTGGTTTTGTCTGAAATCTGTCAATTCTTTTGGCATTGAATTAGCCATGGTCATATTTACTGACAATCGAATTACTTCGTAGGGTCGCTTTTTTCCCGCATCAAGGATCTCAACCTGCAAAAATTTAAACTTAAACCGAGCATCATATCTATAGATAAATTATGATTGAAGGGACTGTCCTTTGAGGCCCAGTAGCCAACATGGATTGTTGTTTTCAGTTGGAAAGGGGCACGCTCAAAGAAGTTGCCCAGAACCCCAAAAGAGGGCTTAAAATGATATTTCTCTTTTCTAAAAACATACATCAACTCCCCATTTAGATAAGGGTAAAATTTTATATTTCGACTAAACAAAAAGACCCATCCAAGAGGATCATACGCTACCCGAAGGCTTAAAGCCTTTTGTTTATTATTTAGAATGTGTTTGATTCCAATGGCCCTGTAGTTTTTGCGTTTAACACAACTTCTTTTGTATGTGTCAAAGTAAATCTCCACAATTCGGGAATCATTTTTGAAGTCAAAACCAGAAGCGACTGTGTAATTGTTAAACCCCCAGCCAATTCTGCCAAAACAAGAATTACTTAATAGAAGCAGGACCAGAATGCTCAAGAAACGCATACCAAGAAAACAAATGCGCGCTTGATAAGTTACACTGTTGGATATTTACTTGTTTTGCATTTTCCCCCAACTGTCCTTTAGCGTCACTGTTCTGTTGAAGACCTTTTTATCTGCTGTGGAATCTGGATCTAGACTGTAATAGCCTTTTCTCAAAAATTGATACTTCATGTCAAAATCTGCCAGGTTGATAAATGGCTCAGCTTTTGCTTCAGGCTTAATTTCCAATGAGTTCTCATTGATAAAGTCTTTAAAATCTCCTTCGCCTTTATCTGGGCTTTCAACTTTAAAAAGCCTGTCATAAATACGTACTTCAACATCAACAGCAGTATCAACATTTACCCAATGTAAGGTGCCTTTAGCTTTTACGCCAGAAGTATCTGAACCACTTTTACTATCAGGGTAGTAAGTACAATGAATTTCTGTGATCTTTCCTGAATCATCTTTTACGAAACTCTCACAGTGAATGATATAAGCATGTTTTAGACGCACATCTTTTCCTGGTGCAAGACGAAAGTACTTTCTGTTTTGTGGCTCCTCTTTAAAGTCCTCTCTTTCAATATAAATTTCCCTCGAGAAAGGAATATCTCTATTACCGTAAGTTGGATCTTCTGGGTTGTTGACACCTGAAAGAGTCTCAGTTTTACCTATAGGGTAATTGGTAATGACCAATTTAACCGGATCTGTCACGACCATAACCCTGATCGCTTTTTTGTTAAGATCTTCTCTAATACAGCTTTCTAATAAAGCAAAGTCAATAACGTTGTTGCGTTTGGCCAAGCCAACTTTTTCATTGAACACACGAATGGATTCAGGTGTAAAGCCTCTTCTTCTAATTCCAGAAATTGTAGGCATTCTTGGATCATCCCAACCTTTGACATGACCATCCTCTACTAATTGAATGAGCTTACGTTTACTCATTACGGTATAGTTGAGGTTTAGGCGCGCAAATTCAATCTGTCTGGAGGGGTATATTCCCAACTGTTCAATGAACCAGTTGTACAAGGGGCGATGCACTTCAAACTCTAAAGAACAAAGTGAGTGTGTAATATTTTCAATGGAATCTGATTGACCATGTGCCCAGTCATACATTGGATAAACCTTCCATTTGTCTCCTGTTCTATGATGAGTTACATTTTTGATGCGATACATCAAAGGGTCACGCATGTGCATGTTTGGAGCCGCCATATCAATTTTAGCTCTTAACACTTTTGACCCCGGCTCAAAAGCCCCTTCATTCATTTTCTGAAAAAGGTCAAGGTTTTCTTCAACGCTTCGGTCCCTGAATGGACTGTTGGTTCCAGGAGTAGTGGGTGTTCCTTTCATGGCGGCTATCTCCTCAGCGGTAGAATCATCCACATAGGCTTTCCCGTCTTGGATCAATTTGATGGCCCAATCATACAGTTGCTGGAAATAGTCAGAAGCATAAAGTTCGTTTTCCCACTCAAAACCTAACCACTCAATGTCTTTTTTGATGCTATCAATATACTCCTGGCTTTCTTTTTCCGGGTTGGTATCATCAAACCTTAAATTGGTTTTCCCTCCATATTTTTCTGCCAAGCCAAAGCTTGTGCAAATAGCCTTGGAGTGTCCAATATGCAAATACCCATTGGGGTGCGGAGGAAACCTTGTCAGGATTTCTTTATGTTTCCCTGTTTTTAGATCATTTTCAATGATTTCTTCTATGAAATTGAGTGAACGTTCTTTCGCTTCTTCCATTTTATTCTTTTTGGCGCTTCAGTCTTCTTCAAATCCTGACCGGGCTGTTCGCTTTATCTCTTCTAGTGTCAAGCATCAATGACTTGACACTCATCAGAGGATACCGCTTCCATCCCTAGCGCGAACCAACATCAATTATTATTCGAAATTAAAAATCTACTTAGACCTACTCGCAATCATTCACATCTTTTTAGAATAAGACCCTGAATTTATTAATGCGATTTTCAGAAAAGCTTTTGTAAAAGTCCTATCCCCTAGATGATTGACACTAAAAAACCTTAATGAACTCTGGGGAAAATCCACCTTGAACGCAACCCGGTATAGGAAGTAGCTGGTCTCCACTTTGATCAACGCCAAGGGCAACAATTTTGTTATAAAAGCCCTTTTTGTATTCGGGTTCGATTTCATCAACTTTAACTAAAATATGGAAGCCCCCTCTTGTCTGTAGAATCGTGAGGCAGCTTGTGTTAATTGCAGCCTTGAGTCCGCTAAAATCAAAGGTTTTTGAATCAACATCAAAATCTAAATAGACTTGCCTTGAAGTAGCTCTTTGAACACAACTCAAGACTTCAGCGTGAGGGTTGTAGCCCTTTTGGTCCTTTTGCAGTAAGTCAGTCAATTTAATAATGGAGTCAAAAGATGCTTTTTTCAGGTCTCTAGGGTTTGGATTTATATACAAGGCAAGAGATTCTTGTGGAACAGATTCTCCTCTAATCGTATATGAACCAACAGGGGCTTCTAACTGTTTGATTTTTTCAAACAATCTTTTCTTATCTGATAAAAATCGTTTCAACTGACCTTTATCATTGCTGGTAATTTTGCCATCACTGTATTTTTTTCTAGCAAAAAGACAACAATAAAACTTTTCATTTTCGGCTAAATCAGGAAGCCATTCGATAAACTCGAGCAGCTTATTATTATCTATGATGACATTATAATGCGACATCTTGACTAAGCCATAGCACTTACACTTGACGCGTTCATCAAAGTTTCGATCTCCTCGGCCTCAATAGGAATATTCTGCATTAAATTAAACGGGGCACCATCTGCTTGCACCACAACATCATCCTCCAGACGAATGCCCAAGCCTTCTTCTCGAATGTATATTCCTGGCTCAACAGTAAAGCACATGTTTTCTTGAATTGGTTCATGCCAAAGCCCTACATCGTGTGTGTCAAGGCCAATAAAATGCGATGTACCGTGCATAAAGTACTTTTTATATGCAGGCCAATTTTCATCCTGATTCTGAATATCAGCCCTATCGATTAAACCAAGACCAAGTAACTCACTTTCCATTACTTTGCCAACTTCTTTATGGTAATCGGATAACAGAACTCCGGGCCTCAACATATTGGTAGCTTCGTTTTTCACTCTCAACACCGCATCATAAACAGCTCTTTGTCGAGTATTGAACCTTCCGTTTACAGGAACACTTCTCGTAAGGTCAGAGCAATAGTTCGCGTATTCTGCCCCAAAGTCCATGAGTAGAACATCTCCATCTTTACACTCTTGATTATTGTCGATATAATGCAGTATACATGCACTTTCTCCAGAGGCAATTATAGGAGTATAAGCAAAACCATATGATCGAAGTCTTGTAAATTCATGAATCAATTCTGCTTCGATTTCATACTCCATTACACCCGGCTTGATGAATGGAAGAATGCGCTTAAAGCCACTTTCTGTTATATCACAAGCCTTTTGCATCAGGCCTAATTCTGAATCATGTTTGATGGCACGAATCGCATGCATGATTGGCGCGCTTCTCATGAAAGCGTGTGCTGGATATTCAGCCTTTACTCTTAAATTAAACCGGTCCTCTCTGGTTTGCATTTCAGTATTTGCCCGGAGATGTTCATTTGTATTTAAATAGACCAGCTCAGCTTCAGCCATCAATTCTTTGAAAATCTTTTCAAATTGATTCAACCAATATATTGTAGGGATTCCAGATGCTGCCGTTGCTTGCTCCTTGGTCAACTTATCTCCTTCCCAAATTCGAATATTTTCAGAGGTTTCTTTTAAAAAAAGAATCTCTCGATGTTTAGGGTTGTTATGATCTGGAAACAGAATTAAAATACTCTCCTCTTGATCAATGCCGCTCAAATAAAAAATATCGCTATGCTGCTTAAAAGCTAACGTACTATCGGCACTTGTGCCAAATATGTCATTCGAATTGAAGATGGCTAATGCATTTTTCCCCAAATGATTAGCAAACTTTCTTCTGTTATCTATAAATAATTTATCATCGATTTTGGCATATCTTTTACCCATAAGTTTGAACTTTTCAACCAGCAATTGGTTATTATTATCAAAGTTAGCAAGTATTTGGAACCAATAAAAATTATATATTCGCTAATTGCTTTCTATAAAACAAATATTTGGACAGACAATCAATAAACAGGAATAAGAAATGGCCAAGTCTGCATTGATAAAATCATCTATTGTAAAGAAATACTGGATGGCTGGTACAGGTCTTTTTCTTTGTGTTTTCTTGGTGGGACACCTTGCAGGAAACCTGCAATTACTTATGAATCCCCTAGAAGCAAAGGAGTCTTTTAATGCCTATGCCAAATTCATGACCAGTAATCCCGCAGTTAAAATATTGTCGTATATCACATACTTCAGTATCATATTCCACGCTATAGATGGAATATTATTGGTCATGCAGAATAAAAAGGCTCGGCCAGAAAAATATGCTTACAATAAGCCTGGAAATAGTAGCTTGTGGACTTCGAGATACATGGGAATACTGGGAACGATTATTCTAATCTTTATTGTGGTGCACATGTCAGGATTTTGGGCTGCAATGCATTTCAACCTGGAACCAACCTACAGATTGGAGGATGGCACCTTAGTTAAAAACCTTTATGATGAGGTAATTACAGCTTTTCATGTCCCCTGGTACGTATTGTTTTACGTATTATGTATGGCTGCGTTAGCATTTCATTTATCACATGGATTTCAAAGCGCCTTTCAGTCAATGGGTTTAAGGCATCAAAAATATACAACACTCATCAACAAAACAGGAATAGGGTTTTCCATTCTGATTTCCGTTTTGTTTGCTATTATTCCAATATTCATTTACCTAGACATCTATCCAATTTAGAAATATGAGTTTGGACGCCAAAATACCTGAAGGACCAATTGATAAAAAGTGGACGAACCACAAAAGTAAAATCAGACTCGTCAGTCCTGCCAACAAGAGACAAATAGACGTCATCATTGTGGGAACTGGACTTGCAGGAGGCTCTGCAGCAGCAACTCTTGCATGTTTCTCTACTCGATGGTGAAAATCGCGACTCACTTGCTTTGCGGGATGTCGTAAACGCCATCCGAAAAGAAACAGGTGAAATCAATGAAGCTG
>JALEGO010000213.1 GCA_022763165.1 Flavobacteriales bacterium | reverse complement strand
GTATAAATTGCATTCTCGTAATCAGGATCGTTAAAATTAAAATTGATCGTATTTTCCATATCATGAGATACATCTGGTGGAAGGACGCAACTCAATCGTCCAAAATCATCATAGACATTAAATGTTCTATTACCCTCTTCATCTTTCATGATCTCTTGACCAATAAGGTCTGAATAACTAGTGACTTCATTGCCATCCTCATCTGTCGTAGTAGTCACCAATAAGGAATTCTCTGGATGAAAAGAGTAACCCGAACCAGAGTTGGTAAACTTCCTTACTTCTCCATCAAAATTGAGCCTGTAAGACAAGGATTTTTCGTGACCTCCACCAATTCGCCATGCTGAACCGGGTGAACCTTGAACCAAAGGTCTACTCAAAGGTGACTCCTCATAATCTGTTTCAGAATATGCAAATGCATCGACTACAGATCCATAACTAAGATTTTGCAATAATGCCGCATTAGACAAGTAATCTTGATTGGAAAGATTTCTGGTAAAAGTCAAAAAGTCCTTGGGCTCCAAACCAAATTCATCATACTCAATATGCTGTACAACGCTCTTTTGAGAAGGTGAAGCGTTAAATACAATAGTCTGTATATCTCTGCCAAGACCGTCAACATAGTTTTTTGTTAGAATAAAGTCTTCACTGTTCATCAAATCAGCCTGTGCGATATTCTTAATTCCTGAAATTCTCAATTGCTTCTGTAAAACATAGTTCTCGTTTGGCGTATACCCCGAAGAATACTCGAAAATCAATCTAATATTATGATCATAATCCTTGGTCAACTGTAAACGTTGATGATCATCATATTCAAAAAAAGTTTGAGTAAAGTCCTCATCAACAGAAGCAATCATATTCCTCGTATTCAAATCATACGTAAGAACTGACATCTGCGCATCAACGGGATAAATTCTAATATTATCAAGCCCCACAGTACCACTTACACTGGCAATTCTGATAAAATCAGTATAGTGGTTGATCTCAAGAGTCATATGTTTAAGCTCATACTCAGATTGAGTGTTGCTGGTTGTGTTGATTACAGAACCATTGAGCTTTACATTCAATTCTCCTGGTCCCTGTTGATATTCCAACACATAAGAACCCAAAGGAAGTCCCGATTTAATGATTTCGTCTGTATTTGTAATGATGGCTGATGGAGTTCCTAAAAATCCAGTGTTTATGGTTCCCGCAAAAGCCCATCCACCATAATTAGTTCCAGGATATGGAGCAGGGTAATCGAAATTGGCAAATGCACTTTCGTGAAAGTTGGCATTTTTTACCGTTGCGATCAAATTGCCAAACCTATCCCAATAATTTGAAGTCACATTACCAAAAGTCTTGTATACCTGTTCAATTCTGCCCTTCGAATCGTACTGAGTCACTAATGAAAGACTATTAGGAAGACCATTGTTTGTATAGAAATTAGATTTTTGAAGAAGGCCACTACTATTGACGATTACATTTTGAAAGCTACTTTGTGGTAGTAACTGTTCTGTCCCCCAGACCTTGTGAATCCGTGGGATATTGACAAAAGTTGCATATTCATTGTATGTAGCACCTAAACACTTTCGAAGCTCATTAGGCTTTTTGATGTACCGGCTGTTTTCAATCAATATATGATTTGCACCCATTTTTCTCAATTTCTTGATAGCTGACATGGTTGCACCATTGGTGTTTGAAGTGTCCAAAAGTCCTGAATATATTGCTTTGTCAATATAGAAAACACCATCACTATTGTTCTTATGCTTTTCAATTTCAAATGCGAAAAAATTGTCATAAACTGTACTGTCAAGTTGCTCTATTACTTGTGATGTTCCAGCCGGATAAAAATATTGCTTCGTCCTTTTTGTAATGTTTTTATATGGGAAAAGTGGAATCTCATAAGAAGTAGCAAAGTCAATTGCTTCTAGGCCAAAATTGAACGGTAGCCAGTAGGTCTCAACATTTCTGATTTTCTCTAATGTACCTGCATTAATGTAATCATAGGTAAAATCTTCTTGAGCAACGAGAGTACCAGATTCGTCAAAAACTTCCAATTTTAATGGCAAACCTCTCTCTATTTCTCGGGCCTCCGTAGGTGCGTAAATCGAAGCACTGGAATAAAAGGTATTAACAAAGTTATGGTCTGTATTGGAATCATGATTGGAGAAATAGTGATCCGTCTTCCCTTTTCCTGTCTGAATTTCAGAAACTTTAGAATAACTTACATGAGTTCCATTTGTATGGGAAAATGGTAAGTAGGAGTGCGTCATGAAACGATCTGAAGTAAAATTCCCATCGCTTAAACCTATTGAAAAATCATCCCAATAATATTTGAATTCACCACCAAGAATACCTCCAAAGTATTCGTATCTTTTAATCATTTGAGGACCCACAATTGGGTCAGTAATCACCTCTCTAACTCTCACACCACCTGCATAACCTAAGTTATGATGACTCGATGAAGTATTATCATGGACACTTAGACTTCCATCTGTCTCATCCCTTCCTACAAATTGATCATAATAAACAGGCTCATAGAGGAAGGTTGATGTGCCTCCTGTTGGATATGTAATTTTTTCCAGTATTTCAGCATCCATATACAACTCAGAAGGCTCCCTAAGTTGCCAGTAATCTTCAATTTCAGATTCCGAAATTGCATTACTGGAACTGTAAGAACTTGTATACAAATCCCCTCTGAACAAAGGATCAAAACCATTGTGAAATCCTAAATGATCGGTGTTTGTTTGGAAATACTGAGGTAACGGATTGTCAAAGTTATAATCAAACGTATAAGGAGACTTCCCAGATTCTCCAAAAGACATTAAGTTCAATCTTTTTGTTGGATCATCAGTATAATCGAATTCATAGTTATGTAGGCGATATTGACTATCGATATTTTTCACTTCAATACTATCTAACTGATACCATTTAATAGCATCTAAATATCCCGGTTGGGTTACCCACCAAGCATTATCGGCTATGATAATCCAATTGCTGAAAAGCTGCCCATCAGTAGAACTTCTCAACTTGCAATCAACGATTTCATTATAATCGTAACCAAGTTCATTGGATTCAGAGAAATGAAATTCCAATTCAAATTGATCCCCTTGAATCCTCTTGAGGTAGGATGGTGCGATCATTCTACCTTTAAAGGTTCCCAAAATCGTATTTTGATGAAATGTATAACTGAACCTTGTGTGTACCGGTCCACTCAGAAAACCCGAACCTCCATGATGTCCATTTTGCTTTTCAAAAGTCAGCATTCTGGAAAATGACAAAACAGAATCTACTTTTTCATATTCAAAACTGATTTCATCCCGATGAAATGGATCAATTATTTTGGTGACATGCCAAGTATCAGTTCTTGTATGCCAATTGATTTCATTCATTGGATCGTGGCTCCACTCTACCGAGGAGTTATCTCCAATAATATTTTCAAAGTTTCCGAATATGTATTGAACACCATCGGCCATAGTCATTTTGAAACCCATAATATGTCCTTCACAGTAGCGATCTCTGAAAGCAAAACCAGACCACGAAGTCATCAGTACGTCTTGGGAGAGCTTCTCATTGCTTATGTATGACTCAACTTTGATTTCAGGATGCCCCTGCACATGCCAATTGCCATCCTGTCCAAAAAAGAATTTACCGGATAATCCATTTATATTAAAGATAAATTGATCAGCTTCGTGATCAGGTTTAGGAAAGTCCAGAGTAGCTGGAAACAAAGCCTCCATATTGGCATCAGTGTACCAATCTGGATCATTCAGGTCAGCATAATTGTAAAGATAGCCCAACTCGTAAGTTCCTGTTGGGGAGCCGGAACTATTGATAATGATATACTTTAACTCATCTTCCTGACCTTTTACAACTCTCGTTATGGCGCCTCCAGCCTGTAAACTCCATCCGTTTCCTACCCAACCTGGATGATTATCTGGTCTTAGGCCTCCAGCATCATAATTAAGAGATAGCGGCAAACTCAATTTACCACTTTGAAAATCATATATTGGAACATTTATCTGGGGTTTCCCATTAGCCAAGGAAACTGGCACTTCTCCGTACTGTCCAAGAGACGCAGCATTTGGACTTGGAATGGATATTTCAGTTAGCTGCTCCCCCTGACTGAAAATCAATGCTGGAATAAAAATTAGTGCTGCAAGAAAGATGTTTGATTTCATAATGCAAGTTTGTTAACCGTTAAAATCTTCATAGACTGTATACCAAAAAATGCTATGAAATTGATTGAATCGTTGTTTTCAGGTGCAAAAGACCGTACTTTAAGGCTGGAACGCAAAATACCAAGGGGGTACAAAACCCTCCCCTAAATCTTACTGATTTGAAAATCAAATATTAAAAGCAAAGAAAGCACTTGAAAATCTCCTGAATCGTATCCCTTATTAATCAAGAAAAGATAAATGAACCCGCACCTTAATATTTTTGCTGATATATAGAAATAATGAATCTTGTCTACTACTAAAATCAATCCTCCTTAAGCTTCCCCAGTCGAGCAGTGACTGTAGCATTTTCCTTGCGTACAATCCCAAATAGTATCTTTCGATATGTATATTCGAATGAAGGGTATAAAATAAAATCGTATCCGGGATTTGATTTCTTCAAATTATACATTGCAATGAACTGCGATTTGCCACTTACGCTAGCTCCAATGAATGGAACAGGGGTTGGCATCTCAGCAAATCCATTGTTAGTAATCATACCATAAGTTTTCTTGGATAAGGTCCAAAACCCAAAAAGCTTGGTCACTTTTCCTTCTGCAGTTTTTTGTGCGGAGACCTCCATATCCGGACGCCCCATTTGAAAATCAATATTGACTTTTGAGGTTCCTATGCTGGTCATCTTGCATGAAGAAATTAAGACAATTATTGATGATATATACAGTATTCTTTTCATGTTATTTTATTTAATTGTAAAACAGAATGAGACTCAGAATTGCCAATTGTAATAAAATGGCAATGAGATAATGCATTTTCTTGCTGCGCAAAACAACTATCTATCCATTATTTTTTTGTGTTTCATCGTTGTATTTAATTCTTTAACCTCTATACATAGAAGGTGGGTAATATTCACTAAGTAATTTAAATTTTCAATTACGTCTTTATCATTGTCCAGTATAGTTTCCAAAATATCTCCGATTAATTGATTGTATTCGGAGATATTATGGATTTTAAGTTGAACAGATGGGTTTTGATCATTAACTAGCATGATTTAATACTTAATATATCTTGGAACCTTCTTGAGTTTTCAGTATGATTTGGAAAGTAAAAGTCCCTTACTATTCATCCTCTAAGTATTCCCAATATGGATTTAATTTCAACCACCTTGCATGGATTTCTCTATCAGTAGGATGATTGGAGAAGATATTTGATAGTTGACGTAGTTTGACTAGTTTTTCTCTAACGCTTAAATCGCTAAATAGTATCCCATTGTAATCTTGAGAGAACTTCCTATACGAAGGAGATTTATCGCTGTAGTCATTTATGAATTCGGCCATTGAAACAAAATCATCAAATTGATTACCGCCAGTACTAAAAAAGCCCAGATTCTGTAAGTCTTGGTGTAAATCATAGTCCAAACCTCTTTCTTTGTACATCATTCGAGCAACTTCTTTGTGCGAGTATTTTGTGTGTTTCTTCATTAGAAAAAATCCTCTTTCCGAAGGACTCATATCTCCTAAAGTTTGACCAAAATCCTCCCAATTAACATCAACAGTAGGTAAAGTATTGCCCTCTTCATTAAAATGATCCCAGGTGCCATCAGCCCTGAAGTTAATAGTTATACCATCTCTTATAACTGTAAAATTGGTTCCCATATTGAGGAATCTGTTTCCAGAGTCATCTTGAGTTGTTGAAGCATCACTTTCTATCCATAAATACCAGTTATATCTACTGTGTTTAAACCAATTACCCTCTATTGGATCCTGAGCATTCATTCCTGTAGGATCAACTAATTTCATTGGATTATTATGTACATAATGATAGGGATTCCAATTTGAGAAATCATCCGCTAATGGATCAATTGCATGCCATCTAGCAATACTTGGATCGTACCATCTAGCACCATAATCTAACCAATCTAAACCAAAATCAGTATTTAACTCTTTACCATTATATTGATAAAGGTTCTCAGTTCCAGAAATTGTAGACCATGGTCCTTCCATTTTCATACCAAAAGGATAATAATGTTGTTCTTGCATTACTTCACCTTGATCTTTTTCAATAGACCCATTGCCATTGAGGTCAGCAAAAGTAAGTCTCGTATTACCTAGGTGATCCTTAATATT
>JALEGO010000212.1 GCA_022763165.1 Flavobacteriales bacterium | reverse complement strand
TGTCTTTATGATTTCTTTACCCATTCCAAGCCTGTAAGCTCCGGCTACCGAACTGGTCTCTTTGTGCCAAAGAAATAAGTGCTTATAGTGCCAGTCAAAGCTGTCAAGGTCTAGGGTTTTATTCGTTCCCTCACCAATAGCACGGAAGGTTTTCTCCCTCAATCTTCCAATTTCTCCTATTAGATATGGAATTTCCTCTGCTTGAACGCAGAATAGCGCAAAATCGCTGCTCTCGTCAATAAGGTGCGTTGAGGACAATTTGAAAATATCACGTTTTAATTTGTCTTTTTTTACAGGATGAATAATTTCCTGAGGATCATTTTCCTTGTTATAATAAAGTGGGTTCTTAAATTTAAATTGTTTTAGGTTTACATCCGTCCCAAGAACGTAAGTTCTTGCTCTTAAGTACCTTGTCAAGGCTGGAATATTGTCGAAATTCGATATCGTTTTTCTGTCTATCCCACTTCCAATGCGTACTTTTATGTCTGTTGTCTTGTAACCAATTTTGCTCGGAAATTTCAAGTTTTTCAGGACTCCATTGATCGCTTGTGTTATTTTGTATAATCTGGTATTTGAGCTATCAATATATATTGGTACTACCACTACATCCATTTCTTTTATCAAGGAAATTAGATGCTTTGACCATTCCAGATCTTTATTGGTTTTAGAAAATGCATTAAACAAAGTTTTTTCTGCAGGAAAGATATGAATTGGATTTCCTTGTTGAAGCTGTTCATTTATTTCTGCCTTTAGCTTAGTCAATTCAGATGATCGCGAACTAAGGGTTAAAGATTTGATATTGTCAATCGTTTCAACAAATTCATTGTTCAACATTTTAAATTCACTTTGTAGCTCCAGCATCAGTTTTGAAATAATAATGGCATCAACTCCTCCAAAAGGACAGTTTGAGACGGTGACAAATACTCTTTGCTTTTGCAGGTTCATAAGGTCGTGGTCTTCAACGACTATGTTAATTTTTAGTCTTTCTAATACCTCATTGCAAAACCTCAAATCATCCATGGAATTTGAGTGATCTCTTTGCTTTATAGTTGCGTCTGTATCAGGTCTAAGTAGTTTGTCTAACTGTGCTGGAATTTTTTTCATCAGACTAGAGTCCCATTTGAAGTTTGGATTAATTATTCTCATGCTAATCTTTTTTTAGGTTAATCTGAAATTCCAACAACATCTCTTCAAATAGCTTTTTGCTATCAGGAATTTCTTCTTCAGTCTGTGTGGTGTTTTGAGCCAGTAGGTCTTCGAGGTACCTATATATGGACCATTTTCCTTCATTAAATTCCAAAGCGGTCAGGTTTTCAATCCAATCCCCAGAATTTAGGTATGTAACGCGTCCTTTTTCGTTTACCACATCTTTTATAATCGGACGATGGATATGACCGCATATTACATGATCAAAACCATTATCAATAGCGATATTTGCTGCAGTGTTCTCAAAATCATTGATGAATCTAATTGCACTTTTCACACTGTCCTTCACCTTTTTAGATAAGGAATATCTATCTCTGCCCAATTTCTCTAATACATAATTAACAGCTCGATTTAGCAGAATCAGAAAGTCGTATCCAATGGCCCCAAGTTTTGCAAGCCATCTGGAGTATCTCATTGTTACATCAAAGACATCTCCATGGAAGATCCACATTTTCTTACTTCTCGATTTAATGACAAGTTTGTTAAGAATCTGAAACTTATGTAGCTTAAAACCGACAAACTTCCGCAGCATCTCATCATGATTGCCGGTAATGTAATACACAGGAACGTCCTTAGTGATCCAGTCCATAAACATCTTGATTACTTTCATGTGTGACTTTGGCCAATAACTCTTTTTAAATTGCCAGATGTCAATAATGTCGCCATTTAGAACGACCTTCTTTGGGTCAATGGACTTTAAATAATTTAGAAGCTCTTGCGCATGGCATCCGTATGTGCCAAGGTGAATATCCGAAAGGACAAGAATATCTACTTTTCTTTTGCTCACAAGTTTTATTGCAAGTTCAAAAAAGCTTTCAAATTACTTGTTATGAATACATTATGGCTGAATCAAGACTTTATGAAAGCAAAATTAAGAAGTTAAGCTTTCGTTAATTGGTTTGGAATCAATCCTTGGCTATATCAAAGTTTTAGGGTTTTCATTCCCCAGGTGTGAATATTTACTCCGAATAGTATTTCTTTATGGTTTCAATAACAGGTTTATTTTGTGGTGTAAAATAATTGTCCGAGTGCCCACCGACTTGATCGTGAGCGTCAAACCATTTCCACAAATATCCACCCATAAACCAGGATTCATTCCAGAATTTTCTATACAATGCCTCATACGCATTAATTTGAGCCTGAGTATTATTAGATTCTGCGGATCCGGAAAACCATGGTTCCTTACCAGTATAGTCAATGTTTCGGTAGCCATACTCCGTAAAAATCACTGGTCTTTCTACAGTCAAACTTAGATTTTTGATTTCTTCAAAAGGATTATTCCAACCATCTAAGCATTGTTGAACAGTTGGGGTTTGAGCGTCTGATACTGGAAAGTAAGCGTCTATGCCAATGAAATCAAGTTTGTCCCAATGCGGAAAAAACTTGTAACTATCCCAGTTTCCAGCATAGGTCATTTGTCCGCTAAAAACCGATCGACATGAATCAATAAGTTGCGACCAAAAAATAGGGCGGTTTTGGAAGAATTTTTTCCACTCAGTTCCAATGCAAAAAGCCTCTGCATTATTGGATTCAGCCACTCTAGCGTATTCCATGATGAAATCGAAATAATAATCCTCTAGTTCTTCCCACTCTGATTCACTATTCATCTCATAATCACCAGTAAAAAAACTATTCATCCATCCACCACTGCTAATCCAAACTTGTGGCTTCACCATCACGTGCAATCCTCTATCATGGGCAAATTCTATACACTTGGCAATACCAACTTTTTTCTCTCCCCACCATTGCCAATTCGTGTTCCATGAGATTTTAGCGGATGGAGCCGTAATAAAACCAAATGGCATTAAAGTAACTGCATTACAAGATATTTCTTCCAAGGGGTCCATGGCAGTCCCTTCTATTTGATTTCTCGGTCCTACAAAACTAGCTCCGTTAAAAAAGGAGGGACTCTTTTTCTCGTAAAGAGCATGCTCAACATCCTTATCCTTTGCGCAGTTCAACATGCCTGTTGATAACACCAGGCTTAGCATAAATAATTTGAAATTCATGTGTGATGGTATAATTTAATTTCAAATATTCTAGTTCTTGTCTTTAAGAACCGATTTTAATTTTGAATTAATCTAATATTAATCAACAACTATCTACGTTACGATTAAAATTAGTTATTTTTATTCGTAATAAACTGTTGCTGTGTCTACTAAATTAGGGCTTATTCTTTTAGCGTTCGCTTCTTGGAGTGTATTATGTTGGAAACGATACACTTGTAATATTAAAGGATTCTGTAATGGTTGGACGATTTGGGAAATGCCTAATCCGATTTCATATGAGCCAAAGAGCCTGAATTCACCAATTTTATTTCATTGGTCAGGAGAAAATGCTGTAGAAGGTAGCTCATACGATAGTCTGTTGAGGGTGGCACATGAGAATATCCTCGCTGGAAAAACGCTCAGAATTGTGGGATTTTATGACAAGGACGAAATCAATGAGTCGACTTTTGATAATCTTGGTCTGGCAAGAGCAGAGAATTTCAGGAGACTCTTATCCAATTTAGTAGATTCAAACAGTGTGATCACTGACTATAAAGTATTTCGCCTTTCTCAAAAATTCGAATCGCAGAAATTTCAAGCGATTTCACTTGAGTGGATGGAGCCCATCGATTTGATTGTAGATCAAGAGTTTGGTTATACACTTTTTTGTGATAAAAGTCTCCAAGTAGATTTTAGCAGTAATGATTTTGACCGTCTGATAAACCGGTTGATGGAAGAGTCAGGTCAATTGGATAAACTGATCTTAGTTGGACACACTGACAATGTTGGGACTCAGGAATTTAATGTGGAGGAAGGTTTGAAAAACGCAAACGCGCTCAAACAGATTTTGGTGGATAGAGGAATTGATGAAACAATGATTGAGGTTGTCTCTAAGGG
>JALEGO010000001.1 GCA_022763165.1 Flavobacteriales bacterium | reverse complement strand
ATTGGGATCTCTAGATAAAGCGAGTTGGAGCAATTTGATCGCGTCCTTTAATGCGATAATTTTAGGATTGTCTAGAAAGAGCTTTTCTTACTACATTGTTTCAGCAAAGAAGAAAATCATTCGCTAATCAGTTTCAAAAGGGTGTTGAGTTCTGCTACCTTATCAGCGTAACCCAACTTTTCATATGAATAAATGAGATTGTTTATACTTCTTTTGATAATAGAAACATTCCCACATGGATTAAAAAAGATTTGACTAGGTTCAACTTTTAACTGTTTTAAGAAATGTTCTATTTCTCTTTTACTCAGAAAAGATCCTTTGTTAAAGGGATTAACGTAGAAAAGTACTCTTTTACCCAGTTGATAGTTTTTTGTCAATGTATAAGGGTCTAAATATGCCAGGATAAAATGTCTTGGAAGGTTTACGCCATATATGGGCAAATTCAGCTTCTCAGCTAATAATATGTACAAACAAGATAGGGTAAGTGGATTTCCTTTTCGCGTTTCCAGAACATCAATTAAATATGAATTCTGAGGAGCATGATAATTTGTAGTATTTGCAGTGTATTTGTGAACCTCAAAGATAATATGATTCATTACCCTTACTTTTTCTAAAGCAGTAAGATTATCATTTAATTCAACCCAAATGTCTTTTCTGATTTCCTCAAGTTTTGTCTGAATTCTTGATTCATCTAAATCAGGATACTGATACTTGCATAATAGAATGATTCCATCGTACAAACTACTAGGAGCCTTAGTCCATTCTTTAAAGGAATCACAAAGATTTTGAAATTGAATCTGATGAATGATTTCTTCGATTCTGTTTTGAAAGATCACTCCATAAGAGAAGTTTTCCCAAGCTTCTTCTAATATTGGAATGATTTCAATTCCAATGTCCAAAAATTGTTGTTTGACCTCTCCATAAATGCGATCATCAGGGTCATCCAGTAAATTGATAAGAGCTTGTATTTTTTGACCTTTCATTCTAACCTTTACGATATCAAAAGAATATTGTTACGTAAAAGTAAGACCTAATAGAGCAGGTCTAAAGGGTGCCTTCGGGATTGTATTAACATTTTATGTGTTAATCAACCAAAGAATCGAGCACATATTGAATTAATTCATCAACTGTTTGTTTGTAATCTTTAGAAAATTCTTTGCGAATCCTGTTGGCTATTATTGCACACACAGTAACACATTTATGCCCAAGTAATCCGCCCAATCCATACAAAGCACTCGTTTCCATTTCAAAGTTTGTTACTCTGTGCCCGTCAAAATCAAAATTGGTAAGAATATCATTTAATTGTGGTATAGCTATGGGAAGTCTCAATTGGCGTCCTTGAGGCCCATAAAAGCCAGATGCAGTAGCAGTAATACCCTTAAAACATTCACCTTGAAGCTTATTGATCAGCTCGCTATTTCCTTGTGCCAGATAGGGAGAGATATGTTTTGGAAGCTGGGCCTGTTTAACAAAGGCCTCCAGAATTTGATTTTCCTGTTCATTAAATTGATTTTGATAAAACCATAATACATTATCAAAGCCAAGTCCAAATTCTGATAAAACAAATGAATCAACTGGAATCTCACCTTGTAAGGCGCCAGAAGTTCCAATTCGGATAATGTTTAGACTTCGTTTATTTTGAAGGTCTTCTCTTTTATTGAGATCGATGTTTACTGCAGCGTCTAGTTCGTTCAGGACAATATCAATGTTGTCGGTTCCAATTCCTGTAGACAAAACTGTAAACCTTGTTCCTTTATATGTGCCTGTATGTGTTATGAATTCTCTTTTTTGTGTTTGAAACTCTATTTTATCGAAGAATTTTGAAACTCGAGAGACCCTGTTTTGATCACCAACAACTATAACATTATCCGCAATATTATCAGGGGACAAATTAATGTGATAGACACTGCCATTACTATTGATGATTAACTCTGAGGGTTCATATTGATAAGCCATGGAGAATTTTTTGCTAAGGTAATTGAATATTTGGCGGAGTTCAAGTTGTAGGAGGAAAGAACGATAATTTTAATTATCTTACATGTCCTTTTGTGTAATTATTAGTCATGTTTCTGAAACCAGAATTAGTATTTCTGTCACTTTTTGCGGTGTTATTTTCGTATTCATCTTGTAAGTCTAAGAAGAAAACTGCAGAAGTGACCAATCAGCAAGAACAGGTTGTGGATACCGTATCTCAAAAAGTCGAATCCCCAAAGGATAAACCGCAGGGATTTGAAGTGCAATCTGTTATCTTAGATGATTCCGAAATTGCCTATAAAACAGGTGATGCCTATACGATTGACACGGCTTATATTGTTAGAGGCATTCTGTTGGTCAAGTGCTCCTACAGCGGTGGTTGTAAGGAACATGAGTTTAATCTATATACAGATGGATCATTAATGAAATCTCTTCCTCCACAACTTAAACTCAACTTGAATCATAACGCAAATGAGGATCCATGCGAGTCATGGGTTACAACAGCCTTGAGATTTGATTTATCAAAAGCACATGCCGAAGGACATAATAAAGTTCAATTGAACTTGAGTAACTACAATTATAAAATACCTTATACTTATGGGGATCAATAGACTTTTTTTAGTTAGCATTATTTTTATTCAATCAACTGCTTTTGCTCAAATACAGCATGGAGGAGTTCCTTTTAGTATGACGCATCGTCAGAAAATCTCTAAAACCATCAAATCTGTTACTCTACCCACTGTAGATCTTGTTAAACTAAGACAGGAAGATCAGGTAAATGACCAAATAAAGGATATGCCATGGCGATTTGGCTATAATCATTATGTTGATATCGATCCTTCAACTCATGGTACCTGGGACCATACTCCCTCCGGGAGACTTTGGAGAATTGAGTTGCATTGTCCACAAGCGAAATCGGTCAATATTCTTTTTGATGATTTCTATATTCCCGAAGGAGCAAGACTCTTTCTTTATAATGGTGATCAAAGCATTGTTCTGGGAGCATTTACACATGAGAATAACAAGCCTTTTAGAGAACTGGGCACAAGTATTATACAAGGTGACAAAATGATTGTAGAATATTTTGAACCCTTGAACGTCAATGAGCCATTTGCACTTCACATTTCAAGAATTACCCATGGCTACAGAGGTCTTAGCAAAGCGAAAGGATTAGGTGACTCCGGTTCATGTAACAACAATGTGATTTGTCCTATTTCAGCTGGCTGGGAGGATCAAATAAGGTCGGTGGCCTTAATATTAGTCAATGGAAGCGGTTCTTGCACCGGAGCATTGGTGAACAACACCTGTGATGATGAAACACCATATTTTCTTACTGCTGATCATTGTTTAGGTGGAAGCGTTACCAATTGGGTGTTTCTATTCAATTGGGAGAGCCCCGATTGCAATCAAAATATTAGTGGACCAACAAACCAGACTGTTTCAGGGGCCACCTTGAGAGCAAACAATTCTGGGTCAGACATGGCTTTATTAGAATTGAGTGCTCCAGTTCCAACCTCTTACAACCCGTTTTATGCTGGATGGGATAATTCAGGGCAGCAACCGACTTCACAAGTTGCTATTCATCATCCCGCAGGTGATATCAAAAAGATATCCTTTGATACGGATCCTGTCACACAGGTTTCCTGGGGAGGTGCCCAAACTTGGGAAATAGGACAATGGGAGGACGGAACAACCGAGCCTGGTTCCTCTGGCTCACCATTGTTTGATCAAAATGGACGAGTTATTGGACAATTATATGGTGGCTCAGCCTCTTGTTCTAGCATCTCAGAGGATTACTACGGACGGTTTGATGTCTCATGGAATGCTTCAAGCCAACCCAGTCAGCATCTCGAAACTTGGTTAGATGGCTGTAATACTGGAGCAACTACTGATGATGGTTTTGATCCTAACGCAGGACCACCTTTGGCTTTAGACGCCAACCTATTGGGAGTTGATGGTATTGACTCTGATTTATGCAATGAAGATGAAATAGATCCGATAGTAACGGTCAAGAACAAGGGCCTAAACACGATAACAAGTTTGAAGGTAAGGTATGATCTGAATGGTGTACCTGTCGATTCTTTTACTTGGAATGGTAGTTTGACAACAAATCAAACAACACAAATTCAAATTCCTACAATTCAATTAAATAGTTCGGGAAACCAAACGGTTAAAGTGATCGTCTCAGACCCCAACGGTTCCACCGATCAGAACTTTGCGAACAATGAAAAGACATTCAATTTCTATTCTGTAATTGCTGGATCAAAGGTTATTGTGGAAATTACCTTTGATGATTTTCCGAGTGAGACCACTTGGCAGATAGTTGATTCGCTAGGGCAGGTGGTTGCCACCGGTGGACCATATAGTTCGAGTCAGGCATTTCAAACAAACTATGACACCGTATGTCTTCCAAATGCAACATGTTTTGAGTTTAGACTTGAAGATAGTTATGGTGATGGAATGACATGGAATGGTGCAGGATATAATATTTACAATGCCACAACACCATCATTTGCCAGTACTATAAATTTAAATTTTGGGTTTTTAGAGACAAATCCATTTTGTACGGATGGAGCTCCACTTAAAGTATCGGAGCCTTATAGCCAAGGCTTACTTCTTTATCCAAATCCTACCTCTGGTCTTGTCAATTTAACCTCGGATGTTCCAATAATACTGAATGTTGTAGATGCTCGAGGAGCTCTTGTTAAACAGCTCAATCTAATTCCAAATGAAACAGAGGACTTATCCCTTGAATCTGGAATTTATTTTGTTAGAATGGCTACTCAAGCCGGGGTATCTTTGGGTTACAGAAAGCTTGTTGTAACGAAGTAGATTTTCATGTAACATTTTGGTGTGTATGGGCGTTAAAGTCCATCATGATGATTGTCCAGAATCATTGCAAATTTTTATGTCTTGCAGTCTGCTTAGCATTGTGTAGCTTGATCGCTCAGTCCAGTGTTTTAGACAGTCTCGAGAATGTTCTATTAACCGAGACTAACTTAGAGACTCGAAAAAATGTAAATCAAAAACTCTCAGAACTTTATACAAGTACACACTTCAATCATGACTTAGCCTCCCGTTCTAGT
>JALEGO010000211.1 GCA_022763165.1 Flavobacteriales bacterium | reverse complement strand
CTTCATCTATATTTCAAATGGCATTTGACAGTATGAAATCTGAAGAGATACAACCCCTTTTTATAGATTTTAATAAATCTCTCAATCAAGGTCAACTGCCGAATGAGATGACTTACTCATATGTTCAAAACGAAATCAATGATTTATTTGAATTATCCTATCTAATGGATTATGGCACAGACAACAACAAACTTCTTGGTCTGGCGCTTAGCTACTTACCATACTTAGGAACATCAAAATACTCAAATGAGGAACTCCAAAAAGAATGGTTTAAAAATGGATTAAGTTTCAGTGCATCCAGCTCTCGAGATAAAGTCTACGTGTCATTATCTGGTATTAAAGGATCCTTTGAAGAAGGATTGCAATTGCTTGAACACGTCATGGAGGACATTGTTAAAAATGATACAGCTTTGATAGAATTAAAAAATGATATTATCAAAAGAAGAGCCAATGCAAAACTCAACAAAGGTCAAATACTGTTTAGTGGACTCTTAAGCTTTGCGAAATATGGTGAAAAATCTCCTTTCACAAATAGTCTTGATCTAGAGGAACTAATGGCTGTTCAATCAGATACCTTAATAGCTCTGATTAAAGATATTTTCAAGAATGAGCATCGAGTTTTCTTATATTCAAATAATAAGAAAGACCTGGACCTAGTTAGTGACAAGCATACTTATAAACCCAGGGGCATCCAAATAGAAGATATGGTAGACTACATTGAGCTTGACCAAACCAAAAACAGTGTGCTTTTTACGCATTATGACATGGTTCAGACTGAGATCATCCTGCTTTCAAAAGACAAAAAAGGGTTTGACTTAGAAACATTGCCAGAAGCCTATATTTTTAATGAATACTTCGGTAGCGGCTTGTCCTCAATAGTATTTCAAGAAATTAGAGAGTCAAAGGCCCTCGCTTACAGCTCTTATTGCAGTTATTCATTCCCAAAAAAGAAAGAAGACTCAAACTATGTTTTAGCTTATTTGGGCACCCAAACAGATAAACTTGGAGATGCGGTTGCAGCACTATTGGAATTGATGAATGACATGCCTCAGGCAGAAGCACAATTTGAACAGGCAAAATCTTCAGCAATGAAAAGTATCGCAAGCAATCGAATTACCAAGTCCTCAATATTCTGGAATTATGAAGGCTTAAAAAAATTGGGTATTGACTACGACTACAGAGAAAAGATTTATAATGAAATCGAAGAAATGACTTTGTCGGACCTGAACACCTTTTTTAATAATCACATCAAAGGAAAACAATACACTTACGCGGTGATTGGTGATCGAGATAAGGTGGACTTTGAGGCATTGAAAAAACTTGGAACAGTCAGAGAACTGTCACTGGAAGAGGTCTTTGGATATTAGGAGTATCACTCTTTAATCACGAAAAATATTGAGGCTCCTTATATTTAGCCTCATTTATTGTGGGAAATTTGAACAAAAATCGAATTTGGTTTGCCGGATATTTTGGTTCTGATGTCAAAGAATGTCAATACTCTCCTCCAAGTCATCTTTGAGTTTTAAATTAAAACTTGATTTGTGAACCATGAATAATATTAATCTTTAATTCACAATTCAATTATTAGAAAAGTCAGTCTAAATCCATTACTTTTGCAAGTTCAATCAACCGCACTCGGTTAAACAGAAGGAAATCTATGACTGATCAGAAATCTAAAATAATATATACCAAAACTGACGAAGCACCGGCTTTAGCAACAAGATCTTTTCTACCAATTATTGAAGCCTTTACTGGTCAAGCAGGCATTGATATAGAATTAAGAGATATTTCACTTGCTGCAAGAATTTTAGCTGTATTCCCTGAATGTCTCAATGACGATCAACGAATATCTGATGATTTAGCATTTCTAGGGTCACTTGTAAAAAAACCTGAAGCGAATATTATTAAACTTCCAAATATTAGTGCATCAGTTCCACAATTGAAGGGAACTATAAAAGAACTACAAGATAAAGGATACAACATTCCAGATTTCCCTGAGGATCCTGAAACTGAAGAACAAAAAGCCATTCTGACCAAATACAATAAAGTAAAAGGAAGTGCTGTAAATCCAGTACTCCGAGAGGGAAATTCTGATAGAAGAGCACCAAAAGCTGTCAAGAACTACGCTAGAAAAAATCCACACTCCATGGGATCATGGTCCTCAGATTCCAAAACGCACGTTGCGCACATGACAGAAGGTGATTTTTATGGCAGCGAAAAATCAACAATATCTGAAGAGGCAGAGACTCTAAATATCATTTTTAAAGGGAACGATGGAAGTTCCACTACACTTAAGCAAAATATTAGCATTCAAAAGGGAGAAGTAATAGACGCAGCGTTAATGAGCAAAAAAGCTCTGATTGCATTCTTATCCTCGGCAATAGAAGATGCAAAAGAGCAAAACCTGTTATTCTCTTTACACCTAAAGGCCACGATGATGAAAGTCTCAGACCCTATAATCTTTGGTCATGCTGTACGTACTTTTTTAAAGCCTGTCTTCGACAAACATCAAGAAACTTTTGAGGAAATTGGAGTTGATGTGAACAACGGTTATGGAAATTTGCTCAGTAATTTGGAGGAATTGAGTCCAGAAAAGAAATCAGAAATTCAAACTGACCTAGACAAAGCTTTCGCCAATGGACCAGCAATTGCAATGGTCGATTCAGATAAAGGAATTACAAATCTTCATGTTCCAAGTGACGTCATCATAGATGCCTCAATGCCAGCTATGATTAGGACTTCAGGGCAAATGTGGAATACTGAGGGTCAACAACAAGATACAAAAGCAGTAATCCCTGATCGTTCTTATTCCAGAATGTATCAGACCATCATTGATTTTTGCAGAGAAAATGGGGCGCTTGACCCATCGACAATGGGCAGTGTTTCCAATGTAGGTTTAATGGCCCAAAAGGCTGAAGAATACGGATCCCATGACAAAACTTTTGAGATCAAAGGAGATGGCAAAGTCATCGTTCAAAACTCTCAAGGCTCAGTAGTCTTTGAACATGAAGTTCAGGATGGCGATATATGGAGAATGTGCCAAACCAAAGATGCTCCAATCAAAGATTGGGTCAAGTTAGCAGTGAATCGAGCAAAAGCTACTGGAACTCCGGCCGTTTTTTGGCTTGATGAAAATCGAGGACATGATGCTGAAATCATCAAAAAAGTAAAGCTTTACCTGCAGGATCATGATACGAGTAACTTGACGATCGAGATTTTACCTCCGGTAGATGCGATGACCTATTCGCTCAAAAGAATTGCGAAAGGAGAAGACACTATTTCAGTCACTGGTAATGTCTTGAGGGATTATCTGACAGATTTATTTCCGATTTTGGAAGTCGGTACATCGGCCAAGATGCTTTCAATTGTTCCACTAATGAATGGAGGCGGCCTATTTGAAACTGGAGCCGGAGGATCTGCTCCGAAGCACGTTCAACAGTTCAACAGCGAGAACCACCTCCGTTGGGATTCATTGGGCGAATTTTTGGCTTTGGCTGTATCATTAAGTCATTTAGGTGAATTTGCGAACAATCCCAAAGCAAAAATTTTAGGTGAAACCCTAGATGACGCAACCTCTGCACTATTGGACAACAGAAAATCTCCATCGAGAAAAGTGAATGAACTCGATAATAGAGGTTCTCACTTTTACTTAGCCTTATATTGGGCTCAGGAATTGGCCAAGCAAAATGAAGACGATGACCTCAAGAATCACTTCACAAAACTTGCTGAAGAATTGTCTAAGAATGAGGCAAAAATTGTAGCTGAATTGAATGATGTCCAAGGTCAACAAATGGACATTGATGGTTATTACTTCCCAGATGAAGAGTTGGCCTCAAAAGCAATGAGACCTAGTCCAACATTCAATAGCATCATTGCTAATATTGAAGCTTTGAGTGCAGTGTAGATAATCATTGCAGTGATTTTTTCGGATGCTCAGAAATACTGGTCGCCTAAAGTTGTGGTTTAGATCGCCAAAGACTCTTGAAAAAATTGGAGAAAAATTAACCAAGAGTGGTGTTATAAATAGTTACCACTATGATTATGAAAATGTCTCCGAGTGGATTGCAGCTAAAACCAAAAACGCGGATCTGGAATTGAATTTTTCAAGAAACCACAACGAATTCACGAATTTTGAGGCGGAATGGATTGCAGTTTTGTTCATGTACAATAAAACAGCTCCCAACAAAAGTCATATTCATAAAATAGGGCTTGAGATTATGGCCCAATGGGTACAGGTGGACTTGACCTAGATAACGGTAATGGT
>JALEGO010000210.1 GCA_022763165.1 Flavobacteriales bacterium | reverse complement strand
GGAATTGGTATTATAGAAGAAGATTTCAGATTGTCCATTTTTAATAGATGGGGAGATCTGATCTATACAACTACCAATCTACATGCAGGTTGGGATGGAAAATACAAAGGACTAATGATGAAGAACGATGTCTATGTTTACAAGGTCGAGTTAAAGGACATTTTCAATAAAACACATCACTCGATAGGTCACTTCACTCTTGTACGTTAGTTGCTAAGCCTCAGCTTTAGCTTTCTTACTGGAAGCCTTTTTTGTGGTTTTCTTCGCCTTAGGTTTAGGAGCTGGAGTTGCTTCTACCTTTTTTCTTGGTCTTCTAACACCGTAAGAGCCATTGATTATTTTTCCTCTTTTCGTTTTAATGTCACCTTTACCCATATCAGTTTATTTAAAGGCACAAAGTTATAATTTCCAGAAAACTACTCGCTGAGTTTCATTAAAAACTCTTTTTCAATTAGATCAGACCTTTTCACAACGGACCTCGCCCAATTTAGCAAAACTTCCTGTTGATCAGCTTTGTTTAGCCTCCAATCAACATTTGATGCCCTGAGCTTAAATATCATCTGGGAAAGAATAATAGATGCAGACACCGATATATTATAGCTCTCAGTAAAGCCATACATTGGAATTTTGAGACACAAATCGGAAAGTTCATAAGCCTCATCCGAAATCCCATCCTTTTCTGCCCCCAAGACAAAAGCATATTTATCAATTTCAAGATCTCGCAAATCTATTGACCCTTGATGTGGAGATGTAGTTACTATTTTATAACCATCTTTCTTCAACGCTAATAAACAATCAGAAGTATTACTTTTCTTTTCATTATACCGATTAATACTTAGCCATTTATTTGAGCCTAACGTCACGGTAGGGTTCAACTGATAATCGTTGTCATTTTCAATAATGTTAACATTTTGGATACCTAAACAATCACAGGTACGCAATACCGCACTTGCATTTTGTGCTTGATAAACATTCTCTAACACTACCGAAAAGTATTTTGTGCGGTGTTGAATTATTTTTTCAAATAATGCTTTCTTATGGTCTGAAACATAAGTCATCAAATGATCAACTAGCTCTTGCATTTATAATAAATTCAGTTGGTTTGATTCAGCGGTTAAATTAACCAATTTATAAATTATTCTTGCACCCACATTTGCATCCCAATCGCTAAGGCCAGAAACTTCGCTCACATCAAAGCCTATGATCTTATTGCCATTTTGAACAATTTTCTGGATCAGATATATTGCTTGATTGAACTGCAGCCCCCCTGGAACAGGAGTACCAGTATTCGGGCATAGCGATGGCTCTAAGCCATCAATGTCAAATGATATATAGATTGTTCTAGGCAAAGATTCTATAATTTCATCTACGATGCTATCCCATGAGATTCCCTGGAATAATTTTGCGGAAATTTCATGATCATAAAATGGTTTTATTTGTTTAGTAGATTTCTTTAAGTATTCAAGTTCTTCTTGACAAAAGTCCCTTATTCCAACAGATGTTAAAGTTTTAACATTGGCCAACTGAAGAGCGTTGAACATTATTGATGCATGACTATGTTCAATGCCTTCATAGGCATTTCTTAAGTCAAAATGTGCATCGATTTGTAAAATACCAAAGTCCCTGTTGGTATCACTCAGAGATTTAATCAGTCCATATGCACATCCATGCTCCCCCCCAACTAATCCAACAATTTTTCCCTGTTGCAGGTATTTGGAGCTCATACGATAGACATCATCATGAACATGCGCTATCATTTCGTTTAAAGCTGAAATTTTAGTTTGTTCTGAATCCTGAAGTTTTTCAGTATATGTCAAAGTCTGTTCGCGTATGGCCGCAAATCTATCTTTACTCCCGAATAATTTGCAATCAGCAGCAAGACCAATGCGCCAGGGTTCAGAATATTTTGTGTGAACATCAAAAAGATCAACTTGCTTGCTTGCCTCTAAAATCCGTTCAGGCCCCATAGCTGTTCCTGTTTGATACGAAACGGTTCCTTCCCAAGGCACCATAATCAAAATTACTTGAGCTTCTTCAATTGAATAGGGAAAGCCAAATATGCCCTCGCCCACTGCAGGGCCATTGGGATCAATATTATTCATGTCCATCTTTTAGGCAAAAAAAAAGCCATCACGCTGAGCGGATGGCTTTTAATTCGTTGTTAATTTCTTAGTTAACAGCGCCTGTTAAATCATTTCCAGCTTTGAATTTTACAACATTCTTTGCTGGAATTTTAATTTCTTTACCAGTTTGAGGATTTCTACCAGTTCTAGCTGATCTTTTTGTTACGGAAAAAGATCCGAAACCAACTAATTGAACTTTGTCTCCTTTTTTAAGGGCTTTTTGAGTAGTGTTAACGAAAGAGTCTACTGCTCTTTTAGCGTCAGCTTTACTTAATCCTGATTCTACTGCGATAGCATCGATTAATTCAGCTTTATTCATAATCATTTAATTTGTGTCCCTATAAGTTAAGCGGGACGGGTTAAACATTAAGATCGGGACAAATATATGTGCGAAAAAAGTTGAGCGACAAGAAAAAGCTCCAAAAAGTGTCAAAATTGTTGAAAAGTATATCAATTTGTTAATAAACCCCTCTGTAATCCACTATTTACGGGGGTTTTACACAAAATGAGTATTTACAGAATATTTGAACGGTAATCTTGTTAAAATCCTTTCGGAAATTCTGACAATCTTAAATTCATTCCGTAAATATTCTGTCTTTCCCGTTGAAAACTGGGGTTTGTACAGAAATCACCTTAACTGCTTCATTTGAAGTGACAGACAACGAATGCTCTGTGTTTTTAGGTATTGTAAAAAAATCTCCAGGTTGAATTGATACTTCCGAACCGCCAATTATCATTTTTCCTTCACCCTCCAATACATATAAAGTTTCTGTGTGTTCAATATGCTTATGTGCTCTCACGCTTTCCTTTACCCAGATTAGGAAACTTGTTACTAAAGAATCAGAGTACATTTTTTTTACGTTTATATTCTTTGAGGGTTCTTCCGGCTGATATTCGATCAGGTTATGAATCTCCTGAGACATCGAGATTACGCTCATAAAGAGCATCCCAATCATTAAAATAATTTTGTTCATCTTTTGTCTATTCTTCTGTAGTGCATCAGCAAAGGTATTGCTTCTTTAGAATCATCAATACGAGATAGCTCTTTTAGTAAAAGCCTTGCTGCATCCTCAATTTTCTCCGCCCGAATATTCTCCCTGTAGTGATTGGTGAACTTCATAATTATAAAAGCGTTTAGCCACCTGAAGAATCTCTTTCTAAATTGCGCAATACTGGAAACGTTGCTCCTTATGGTTGCCAAAGCGTCACTCAGTCCTCGTTGCAAAAGAAAATCATGAAAATTCGAATATCTCTTGTCCTTAACAGGGTCTGACTCAAAAAAAGAATCCATTTTTTCGATGAAACTTCGAATCTCTAAGAAGGCATCAAAGGCACATACATAATAAGCTGATGCACCTACAAGATCATTTACAGCCTTGCCCGTCCCAAAAGGCACACGATCAGAAATCCTTGGAGATGGTCTCACCACAGTCTCATTCAATTCAATACAATTTCCCAATTCAATGATCTTCTGCAAAAAATAAAAATCTTCCCCGGCTCTCCTTCTGTTCATTCCACCTTGCTTAGCATAGGCGCTTGCACGCACAGCCATACTAGATCCAACTGTGTAAAATGCATATGGCAGCTGACAGTATTCAAGCGCATTCTTATAATACCGAAGAAATAGTTCGTATTTAATTATGCTTGTGTATATTCCTGCTTCAAATTCATTGCCGTATAAATCATGTTCAAAGTATATTGATATACCATTGATACCATTATCTAGAGTTTTGCTATCCAGAACCTCAAAATAATTATCATCAACTTCACAATCCGCGTCAAGACAAACAATTAACCCATCATTGTCGGTTTTTGAGAACCTGTAAACGGCTTCATCCATTCCGATTTTTCTGGCAAGTCCCACTCCTGCATGCTTATTTGGTAGAATCGACTCAATTAGGTAAAATCCGATATTGGGAATAATATGCTCATCTCGAAATTTCGAAAAACTTTCAATGGATATTCTGTTCTGCTCAATGATCTTGTCTGAAGCATCATCGCTTCTATTGACTACCACGATGACTTCAACTTCGAGTTTTGAGGCATTATTTATAGCATTACAAAGTGACTCCAATGTTCGGCACAAATTGGGCTCATTGAAACAAGGAATTACAACAACACATTTTAAATATGGTGAAGGTTCCTGGGCAATCTTTTGTTTGAAGTCTTGCCTTTGCAGATATTTATTTAAAATTTCGATTAAGGACTAAGTATTGATTTCACCCAAGACTCATCGCCTCCTTTCTGATATGAAATTCTATCATGCATTCGGTTAGGTCGGCCAAGCCAAAATTCAATTTCAGTAATTTCTATTTCAAAACCTCCCCAGTGCTCAGGCCGAGTGACCTCTTTGTTCTCAAACTCTTTCTCCAATTCTTTGAACTTATTTTCTAGATGAGTTCGGGAGGGAATTGTCTGACTTTGATCAGAGGCCCAAGCGGCAAGCCTGCTTTCTCTTGGTCTAGAGTTGAAGTATATGTCAGATTTATCCCCACTAATTTTACTTGCTTGACCTGTAATGCGAATTTGTCGGTTTAAAGATGGCCAAAAAATATTGGCGCCAACATTATGATTTTCTCCTATTTCTTGACCCTTAGCACTGTTGTAGTTTGTGTAAAAGATAATTCCTTTATCTGTAATTTCACGAAGAAGCACAACACGCGATCGTGGACTTTCAGCAATCACTGTCGATAACACAAATGCATTAAAATCCACTATATTATTATCCGAAGCCAAAGCCATCCACCTTTTGAGGAGTACAATTGGATTTTCTGGTAAATCCTCGGTAAGCCCTTCCTCAGAAAAATCTCTTCTTGAACTGTTAATATACGCGTCTATACTCATGGTGCTTTTATCATTTCGTAATTTTACCAACAAATCAAATCTAATATTTGTTTCTAAATTAAGACTATGAAAGTTTCTCTTGATCTGACATATGCAACCCAACCCGATTGGACTGAAGCAGTTATCAATAATTTTGACGAATTTTTACAGGATCATGCTGATTGTGAGAGGAAGGCATCTTCCATGGCCATGAGTTTTGTGGCAAAATGTCCGGATAAAGTTGAAATAATACCACTACTTATTGAGACAGCTCTAGAGGAGCTTGAACATTTTCAGGATGTATATAAACTTATGGAATCCAGAGGTGTTCAATTAAAATCTGAAATGCCACAAGATCAATACATCAAGCAATTAATCGAATTCTGTCGATCTGGCAGAGATGAAAGGTTAATGGATCGTATGCTAGTAGCCTCTGTTGTTGAATGCAGAGGAGCTGAAAGGTTTAGACTTATAGCAGAAAACGTTAATGATCAGGAAATTAAGGCTTTTTACAAAAGACTTTGGACTTCTGAAGCAAAACATGG
>JALEGO010000209.1 GCA_022763165.1 Flavobacteriales bacterium | reverse complement strand
TCAGAAATAATAACTTCGCTACGATTTGAAATTTATTATGAGTATGTTACGTAAGACATTTTCGATTTGTTTAATTGCAATGCTGTTATTTGCATGTGGAGATCCTGTCAAAAAAGATGAGGTTCAAAATAACACACCCATTGATCTAAATACAGAGGAAAATGACTTCCCACTCGTTCTTCCATCTCCGCTTCAAGTGGCGTCTTTGTTTAAAAAATCGGGACTCATATATATAGATGGTGTAACAAATGATCCAGAGAATCATGCGAACTACGAAACGTTTATGTATAAGTCCATGAATTTTGGAATTTACGGAGCAGACTTGTCTTACTGTGTTCTAAACAATCAAAATCAACAGGCCATGACTTATCTGAAAACCATCAGAAAGATGAGTGATGAGTTAGGGATAACTAGAATTTTCGATGCAGAGGATATGTTTGAAAGATTTAATGCAAATCTTGGAAATGAAGATTCATTGATTGATGTTTTAGCATCGGTGCAACAAAAACTCGATGATCATTTGGAAGAGAATGAATCAGAATATTTAGCTGCGATCTATTTTGCAGGTGGATGGGTTGAGTCTGTTTACCTTGGTATCAAAAATCTTGAACAAAAGAAAGAAGAGAAGCTTCTCAATAGAATGGTGGAACAAATGGGTTTCTTGGATATGATTATCAAAGGCTTTGAATTAAATCCAAACAAGACTGAAGAGTTCAATAGTATTTTTAGCGATCTAAAAGAGATAAAGGATGTCTACAATTCTTTTGAGGCTATAAAAAAATTGAGTGAGGATGAAGTTGACTTGACAAAGTTCACCATATCTGATGAAGAGTATAATAAAATTTCTCAAAAAGTAATTGCCTTAAGAACCAAGCTGATCGAGAATAATTAAGATAACTTGTCGAATTTAGCGTTCGCATTGAAATTAGTACAATGAAGAAGAAACTAGTATTTGGATTAGCCTCACTTTCCTTAGTAACAATTCTGTTGACTTCACAGTCGAACTACAATGAAATTCCTGATTATTGTTTAGGAGCAGAGACAAAAACTAAATGTAGGAAAGCATTGTTTCCAGAGTATAAATATGATGCGGCAAAGACGACTAAGATAACCTTTAAGCCTAAAAAGCAATTTAAGGAGTTGGAAATTCCTATTTATATTGGTGAGAAATATAGACTAATTTGGAGTATGGAGGGATTACCCCAACAGATAGATGTTGAGGTTTATGATAAAAAATATGAGGCAAAATCTAGAGATGTTCTTTTTACTACTAGATCGATGTCAAAAGAAGATAAACAGTTTATCACATTTGATCCTAAAAAGCCTATGAGAAGGCTTTACATAGATTATCTTATTCCCCCTGCTGAGGATTCAGTAAAAAAGGGTTGTGTCGTTTTCACTCTAGGATATAAAATCAAGAAATAAACACATCCTCTTGTATTCTTTCGTAGCATCTTAACATTTCGTTAACACTTTTATTAACAGAGCGCCCTTCATTAGTTCTGTAAACCCTTGAGCGTAGCTGGTTTTCTAAAGCTTAACTTTAGTTCTATTTAAAACTGATTTATCCGAATTTTCCACTTTATTTGGAAGTTTAGTGCGATGGACATAGTGAAAAACTTAGCATCCTGCAACTTTTTTTCATTTTCTCCGTATACTTCATCAGTTTTTTAGGTTAAAAAAGGGACATATGAAAACAGGTTTACAGGCGATTTTTACGGTAATTATTTGTTTAGCTTTAGGGTATAACCTTTCTGCTACAACTTATTACTCACAGGGAGATGATGATTTTAGCAATACTGGCAATTGGAACGATGCGCCAGGTGGGGGAGGTTCTAACCCTGCTGCTGTCGATTTAACAAGTGGCGCGCATGATTTCATCATTCAGGACGGTCATACAGTAACTCTTGATACGAATGCAACAGTCGCATCTTTAACAGTTGGATCACCAGGGGCGGTCGCTGGAAATTTAGTCTTCGGAGATGATAACTCGGGAGATACCCTAACGATAGCAGGTGCATTTACTGTTGCAACGAACGCTGCAGTCACGGTATCCGCCAACAATGGCACTCACCTGATCATAGCGCAAGGCGCAATTACAAATAATGGGACATTAAACCTAAGAAACTCATTTGCCCAGATTTGTAACCTACAATTGAATGGAACTTTTGCAATCGGAGGAACACCAACTTTGACAAAACTTGGAGGATTCCAAATGATCGCTGGAACAGTGACATCTTCAATCCCTTTAGATATTGATGGAAACGTTTTGTTGAGCGGAGGAACCTGGGTCGGAGGTGGACTTCGCCATGAGGTTTCTGGTAACTGGCAACTTTTAGGTGGAAACTATTCATATGTTGCTACTGATACAATTGATTTTAATACCACAATCGTTACGATTTTAGATGGAGGTACGGAATATTTTGCTAATGTATTGATAAGTGGTGGTGGTGTCTTCTCTGCATCAAATTCGATGGTTGTTACCGGTGGATTTCATATGTCCAACGGTTCTCAATTCACTAGTGGAACTACACAATATTTTAGAGGAAACGCATATGACATAGATGCTGGATGTGAGTATTCTCAAACTACAGCCAGTTGGACCTACTTTGATGGTTCACCAACCATTACATTAAACCTTGATGGTGATGTCGATTGGTACTACGTATTGTTCGATAATGGAGCTCCAAACACAAAAGACATAGCAAGCGGAACTTTTGATGCTCAAGACAGAGTGTATATATATAATGATGCGATTGTAAATGGGGCTGGAAACTATGAAATGGGTTGGATGCGCATTGATGGTACCTGTAACTGGAGTGGTTCTGTAAGATTAACCGGTGGAACTACCCATACTAACAATGCTGACGGACAGCTCCAAATCGGAACTGCAGATATTGTTATTGCGGGAAGTTGTCAAATTCAAGCAAATGATACTTTGACTGTTGCTGGAGATGTGACTATTGAGTCCGGATATTGGTTATTCTACCAAAATACATTCGTAAAACCAGATGCTCCTGCAACCAGGAATTTTGTACAGAATGGAGGTACGAGGTTGTATATGAGAGGAACTGACGTATTCCCAAGTGCAGACTTTATCTTTGATTTGGACGCCAATTCTTTCCAAAGATTTGATCAAAACTTTACACAATACGCCAGAGGTGGAATAACTTATGGGCATATTGAAACTTATGGTGTGGATGACTCTCTTATTTTTACGGGAAACACAACTATTGCAGGATACCTAAACCCATATGGGGGAAGTGATCATGTGGTCGATTTCGGTCCGTATGAGCATCATATTAAAGGATACATTTATAATACTACCACGGCCAATAGAGACAAAAAGATAATCTCGACTGGAACTATTTATCTTGATGGTAGAGGTACTCAGGTATTGTATGATGCGGCTACTGCGACAGGCGGTGGCT
>JALEGO010000208.1 GCA_022763165.1 Flavobacteriales bacterium | reverse complement strand
ATGTCATTGGTTACACTTCTCCAATCAATCAAATTGCTCCAGGTTCTTCGATATTCTAGAATCATGCTTTTGGTTTTATGAATTAATATTCGTTGATTTTAATGTTAACGTAAATAGGCCTGCAAATATCATGCAGGCCTAGCCATCTTAACACTTTTTAACTACGCAATTTCAATTTGCTTGACTTCCTTCTTCACAATCTCTGATTTTGGGATTAAAATCAGTAATATGCCATCTTCATACTTTGCTTGCACTCCTTCTTCATCATACTTCTTCGATGGAAGAGTAAAGCTTCTTTCGAATTTGTTGTAGTTAAATTCCTTCCGCACATATTTACTATTTTCTTCTTTCTGCTCCGTTTTACTGTCCGCGGCTATTGTCAGTTGGTCGTTCTTAATTTCAATGCTGAAATCTTCTTTTTTCATTCCTGGAGCCGCTAGTTCGATTTGATAATCTCCACTTGTTTCTTTAATGTTTACAGATGGTCTTTGGGACCAGGTTTTGCTTACATTGTTGTTGTAATTAATTAAATCCTTAGTGAAAAAATCATCGAAAAATGTATTGAACGGTGCTAAACTTCTTGAAACTCTCATTTTGTTATAATTTTTAGTTAAACTTAATTTTCAATTTTTTAGATTAAATTCTGATTACCACAGATCAACTGACATGCCATCGCGAAAAAACACTGTAAAATATGACAGGATGGCATCAATCGAAACGTTTTAGTGTCAAAATGACATTAACAGAATGCAAATACATGTCACTTTGACACTTTTTCGATGAACTTTGTGAGAAATGCTAATTTTAGACATAGTTTTTAATAATATGTCGGAAATAGAAGACCCTAAGTCCAAGGATTACGAAAAGAAGTTTGATAAGCTCATTAATAAGTTCAAAACGTATTTGGATCAAGATTCGGATGAAAAAAATGAGTTTGAGATTGATTTCGAATTCTTGAATATTTTGAAAAAGGAAGGTGAGAAAATTTGGGGTACCTGCGAGGATTTAAATGCGGACAAGAATTTTGTTAATGCGATAAACAGGATGTTGAGAACAAATGATAGCGCATTGGATTTTAAGTCACAGCATTTATTGCTTCACGATATAACCAGAGCTTACAAGTTGATCATAGCTGCTGAAGAAGAAACGCATATCAAAACGAAGTTTGCGTTGGCCTATTTGTTTGAAAGACTGCAAGGTCATGACATGACTACTTCAATAACCATTGATCGAATCAATCAATTGGTCTCAACTGATAAGTTTCATGAGAACATTGATAAAATAGTAGATGCGGAGTTCTTAAAACTTCCTGATAATTACAAAAATGAGTTTATTCTTCCTTCTATTCTCACGCGCTTAGAGCATGAAGAAAACAAAACGATTTCATCTTTTATATACAGAATGGCTCAAGTTTATGCTAAAGCGAATGGCGAAATAAGTGAGTCGGAGAAGAGTGCACTCAAAGATATTGCAGATAAGGTCAATAAGCCTAAGAAAGAGATTGAAGGCGTTAAACAGGTTGAAGTTGAAAAGGATGATTCCTTGGAAGCTGTTATGGCTGAATTGAATGGCTTGATTGGTTTAACGGAGATAAAGAAAGCAGTTTCGGATCTAACGGATTTTTTAAAGGTTCAAAAGATAAGAGAAGAGAAGGGTTTGAAAAATGTTGATTTATCCCTTCATATGGTTTTTATGGGGCCTCCTGGAACTGGTAAAACCACAATTGCTCGTTTGGTGGGGCGAATTTATAAGCATATAAATTTTTTGGAAAAGGGCCATTTGGTGGAAACTGATAGGGCTGGTATGGTTGCTGGGTACGTTGGTCAGACGGCTATGAAGGTTGATGAAGTTGTGAAGACTGCCATAGGAGGTGTCCTCTTTATTGATGAAGCTTATTCTCTAGCGAATAATGATGGTCAAAGAGATTTTGGAAATGAGGCTGTTGAAACACTTTTAAAGAGAATGGAAGACCACCGGAAGGAGCTGGTGGTGATCGTTGCTGGTTATCCGGATGAAATGGAGGAGTTCATTAATTCCAATCCAGGCTTACATTCTCGGTTTAATAGATATTTCACGTTTGATCATTATCAACCACAGGAATTAATGGGGATATTTAAGTTGTTTGCAAATAAGGCGGATTTCAAATTAGACGAAGTTGCCGAAGAGAAGCTTTTAGAGATCATTGAACAACTTTATGAAAAAAAGCACCCCGCTTTTGGTAATGCTCGTGTGATGAGGAATTTGTTCGAGAAAATTATTGAAAGGCAAGCGAGTCGTATTGTTGGAATCACACCAATTACAGAGGAGATATTAATGACTTTAACTGAGAAAGATATCCCAGCAATCAACAAAACCGTGGATGAAGTGATGTCGTTTACAGATCAGTGAAAATATGGTGTATAGAATTATTTCAGTAGCTCTTCTTGCTTTGAGTACTTTGTGGAGTAATGGACAAAGTCTTCGGAAAACCACCAAAAGATTCGTTAATGTAGTGAGTCAATTGGAAATCAGTGAGACCGAATTCATGTTCAAACTAAAACCACTTATTGATCCATCAGCGAATGTCGATAGTCTGTGTGCAGATTACTATGGTCATTGGAAATACAATAAAAGCATAAATAGTTATCCGTTAAAAACTAAGATTGAAGCCGTAAAGAAATCTGGAAAGCATAATGCATCTGTTCAAATTTCGAATATTTGGAATATGCCAAATGGTGAAAAGTATTATTTTTTATCTGAGAGTTATTGGATTAAAAGTGGTTCCAAATGGTATAGAACTACCGCTCCATCTAAATATTTAGAACAAAGGAAACTTTAGTTCGAAAAGTCTTTAACCAGAAATCAAGGCCAGGTCAAGTATCTTTACCGGAATTGATGATATACTTTCTAAACTCTTTATTCTGCCAATTTTTGACATCGTTGGTATAGTTTGAGGAGAACCTTCTGTCTGAAACGCCTCCAATATAATTGGTCTCTATAGCGTTTGTGGCCATGTCTGTAACGATTCTAAAGGAAGGTCCAAAGCTACTGGTTCTATTGGCGCTGCGGTAAACCTGACCTTGGTGGATCGTTGCTCTGCCTCCTTCAAGTGGTATCGGCCCTTTGTTGAAGCCAAGCCATGAAGGTAGACTGTCTCCTAATAGTATATTCTTTAAGGTTATACTATTGTACTCACCCCAAGTCTTGAGTTCCTTTTGTGTGGCCTTTTTGATAGCTGCGCGGTATATGTCTTCTTGGCTCATAGATCCAAACCATGCCGATTTTTCCGATAAAAGTATGAGGTCGAAATTTGTATAAAAGTCAGCAAATATGCCGGTGTCGTTTCCAATTAGGGTTACTAGTTTTGGGTCAAGGATATTGCCAAAGGTTTCAACATAAAGTTGCTGATAGATTTGTTCGAAAACATAAGCACCCACAGACTCTTTGTTGTATTTGTAGTCCCAGTTTTTCAATACCTTATGGGCTTTAGTATCACCTAGCAAAGGCTTGATTATTTTCATGAATTTCTTGGCTTGAACAGACTCTAAGTCATATTGGATTTCCTTTGAAAGTTCAGGGTTATGATCATTTCTGTTGCTAATAAGATCATGAATTCTATCAGCGCGGTATGATGCCATAGGCATGTTTATTGGCTTAACTTCCCCAAGATGATTAAGGTCATTATTCGCAGTGATAATGAAATTTTCAGGGGGATTATAAATTCTTGGTAGTTTGTGGCCTGGGTGATAACCTTCCCAGTTCTTGTCTTCCCATCCTTTTTGAGGAGTAAAGCCTTTTCCAGATCTTATAGGCATGAGGCCTGACATTTGAAATCCAATATTTTGATCTTTATCCGCAAAAATCCATGAAAATGCAGCTTCAATGTTTTCTGCCGTTTTCATCCCTTCTTCGACTGACTTTGATCTGGAGATCTGGAAGCCTGCCTTTAAAGTCAGAGCGCCAGAATTAGAGCCACTCCATTTTGTGGATAAATAGAAGCCATCTCCATCGACTTCTGGGTTTCCTTCTAATGTGCCTCTTTCATTATCGTAAAATACTTGGATGTGATCGTTTTTCTTCTTCCTTTTGATCACTTCTTCTCTTTTTTGGAATTTTTTCCAGCTCTCTTTGGATCTGTATTCAGTGCCCTTGCAATCCTCGATCCAAGAATCTATTGCGTCCATAAAAGAATAGGTAACTCCCCAACTTAAATGTTCATTTCTTCCCAAAATAATTGATGGTATTCCTGGCATGGTGGCACCATGAAATGCAGATTCTCCGGTTGTTCCGGATATTTCGTACCACACATTTGGTAATCTATTAATCTCTAGATGAGGATCATTGGCAAGTATGGCGCCTGCACCTTTGGTTTTTTGATTTCCAATGACCCAATTGTTGGAGGCCATGGTTGGCGATAAAGCATTCATCCATTTGACTTCATCTGGAATGATCGGATTCACAATTTTGATTTGTTTGATCAGTTCTGAGTCAAACTCATCTAGAATATTTGGGAATAGTTCTTTCAAAAGATCTGATCCGACATCCAAACGAACTAGGTGTAGAAAGAAGCGTTCAATTTCTCCTTGAGACTGCGCGAGCGTCAAGTACCCAGTCATTCGGATTAAAACAATTGTATCCTCAGGAGTCCAATGAAAATCTTTGAATCCTAGCAATAATTTTAGCTCCCAAGGTTTGTATTTTTTATAAGCTGCATTGATGCCATCACAATACTTTTGAATTAGGCTTAGGTCCTTCTCATCCAGTTTTTCTAATTCACTTTTTGTGTTAAGGTGCCAGCCCATTCTTCTGAAGAAAATATCGATTTGCAACATGTCATCAGACGATTGGAGGTACTGACTGCCGAGTCCTTTGCCTAGGATTTTCATGAACATGAGTTGCATGCCTCTATCGATAGCGTGCATGTAGCCAAGTCCGAAATAGAAATCTTCTTCTGAAGCGGCATTGATCATGGGGATTTCACCATGAATGCGCTGGATTTTGGCCTTTCCAGGATGTTTAATCATATTCTATTTTTGGTAAATGGGTTAAAAGTTCCCATTGTTCTGCATTAATTATTTGTTCAATGAAACTGTCTCCTCTTTTTTTCCACCATTTATGAAGTATCTTAAATTCAAGTTTAGCATCAAAACGTAGGGAGTCACTATCAAGAACAAAGTGCTCTTGACTATTAAAGTTAGCAAAGAGTTCACTAAGAAGCTTGAGATTTTCTAAAGTTTTGTTTTGATAGTAATGCTCAATCATGTTTTCCACCTGTTCTTCATCCAAAATGGCCATTGCTAAAAGAATCTCATCATTGGAAATTGTTGGTGCTGTTTTTTCCAAAAGCTGATTCAACCAATTTAGAAGAATTTTCTTTTCCTCCTTAGTCCATGGGGTTTCGGATTTACTGGTGATTTGCCAGTCATTGAGTAAAGAGAAACATGTTGGTCCATATGACCAGCCCATTTCTATCTGCTTAATGATGATTGGAAGCAATCTTTTGAAATCATGTTCATCGCCAACCGTGGCTACCCTCCAGTTTGAATAAAAATTCTCCAAAACTTTATGAGAAACTTCTTCTATTGGTCCAGATAAGATAGCTAGGTTTTCTTCGGTTGTGCAGCAGTTGGTACACCCGAGTACCTTTTTTGCAGGATATAATGAAAAAACTTCATATATGGCTCGGTGTGACTCGCTGTTCATTTCCTTTTACCAGTAGGTTCGGAAATTTGGGAAATTTCATAATTCCTAAGGAAATAAAGAATTAGTAATACGTGAGCATCAACACGCTGTTTCTGATCCATCGAATTCCATCCGCTCTCGGGCGTTAAGGATGCTATACCTTGTTTTTTCAATTGATCGTCCAATGCCTCGGGTTTGACAATCTTATTCAGAAACTGTATGAATCCCTTGTTGGTATTAGAAATTCCAGGATTTTTAAGAGTTCTTCCAAAATAGTCTTCATGAGCCAATTGTATTCCGGAATTCTCTAGATTTTTAGTCGCATCCAAAAGAAATGACGCTTCCAGATGAGGTCCTGGGAAAATAAAATAACCCTTTGATGGTGATTCATGAAGAGAAATGATTAAATCGGGCTTGAATTTGTCAATGATCTCTTTTTGTAACTTGATTTCAGTTTCATCCGATTTTTTCATGTTTCTGTTCAAGTCACATCCATGTTGATTGTATCTGGATTTGTGAATAACGCCAATAGGATTGATGGGGGTGACAATTTGAATGTCCCAATCTTGATAGTGCTCTTTTTCCTTGTAGATGGAATCTAGTAGATTCGGAATCGCCAAAACCCCGCCTACTTCATTGCCATGTACACCAGCGAAAACGAGGAGCTTTTTTTTGGCTCTTTCTCCTGCAAAATTTAATGAAATAATGGGGAGGCTTTGAAGGTTGTAATGTACCACTTCTGCTGTGTCAATTGTAAAACCTTTGGAGTGGAGTAGCTTTTGATAATATTCTTTGATGTTTATTTCCAGGAACTCTTGAGGGAAATCACTTTGTTGCACCGGTCCATCACAAGGACAACTTTTTACGTAATACTTTACGGCTAGCTTAAGCTTTTTGCAGCTAAAGCTCAACAGTATGCCTAGTATGATAAGATACTTCAATGCCGTATCAGTTTTTTTGTTTCGTTACCTATTTTCACCAAATAAACCCCTTTTGGAAAATCGCTCAAGTTTAGATTCAATTCAGGTAGTAGTTTCATTTCTAAAAGCAAAATTCCGCTGATATCATACAATTGCAGCTTCTCATGCCGTTTGTCCGTATTAACGATTTTGACTGTATGGGATGTTGGGTTGGGATATAGGTCAAAGGTGAGTTTATTTGTTTCAGGTATTGTCAATGGACAGGATTGTGTTGAGAGCAGCTTGATGCCACTCCAGTTGCTTGAAAATGGTATAATGGCACAAATGTAGGAAAGGTAGATCTCGCTGTTAAAGCCACTTACTCCCCAAGTGCCAATATTGTTCGATACGCCACCGAAGTAATTGCACGAATCTATTTGTGTAGGGTCAGAAACGTCAAGAACTATTAAATCACTTTTCCCGGTTGAAGTATACAGCAACTCGCAATTCCGATCATAATACAATTCGTTGGTGTGGCTAGGGCTGGAGAACCAATTATTGTTGGGGCATCCATAAGGATTCCACCAATATGTCAGCGTGATATTCGAAGTGTCTTTTAGATTGAGAACTTCTATTCCGCAATAGTCAATTGCCACAAAGGCAAAGCTATCTTTAAGGGCGATATTATTGTATGCTCTTGGTAAATTAAGCGGTATGTGAAGAGTGGAGTTGGAGTATTTTCCTGTTTGAATAGGGTTTTGAGGGTCCTTACAGTTGATGATTCTTAATCCTCCAGCATCATAACACAAATAGACGATGCTGTCTTTGACCACCATTCCTCTGGCATTGTATAGGTCTGGGTTGGGATTGTTTACTGGATAATTGATGTCTGGAATGTATTGAGAAATGAAATTAATATTTGATTTATTCGATACATCGAAAATGACTACTCCGCTGCGCATGGCCCCTAGATAGGCTAAGTCGTTTTCAATAATAACGACTCCTGAACCACTTTGTGAATTGGGAAGGGTATGAAAATCTAAAACAGATGCATTGGAGGGGTCCGTTATATCGATTATTGCCATCCCAGCTTTTTGCGGGTTAGTGAAATGATTTCCAAGAGCCAGAAAAAGATAGTTCCCCGATTGACTTAGGTTCATTACGTCCAAAGTGTCAAATAAGTGCGTTTGAATCGTGTCAATGGCTATAGGGTTTATAAGATCACTTATATTATAAATGGTGAGCCCTAAGCTTTTGTTTGCAATGTATAAATAGCCTCTGCCCAACTGGTCATGTAGGCTGGTCATCGTAATATTTGAACAGCTGGAGGTGATTTCAGATTCCAGTTGCAGGTTCAATGAATTGCAAAATTGACCCCGAACTGATGATGAAATAGTGAATAGAAGGAATATGAAAGCCTTAACTTTCATTTTATCAAAGCATTAAATTCGAGTGCCTTTTCAATCCAAAAATCAAGATCTTCTTCTGTGTCAAAAGCTTGAGGGTCTATAAAAAGAAAGCCCCGCATTACTTTTCCGGTAAAATCCATTTCTCTACTTCCTTCTTTTTTCAAGAGATCTTCATAGGGTAATTTGCCAACCCTTACCATAAGTCTGTCGAGGTTAGTCTTTTTATCAATATCTAAGCCGACACACATCTTATCATTTACCATGAAAATCAGGCCTCCCATCATCTTTTTTTCTATGATATTTCCTTGCGATGATAGTCTTTGTCTGATGCGATCAGCTTGGTATTCACTGTAGGCCATATAGGTATTATTTAGGGTCAGTAAAACCTGGTTCCCATTCAGATCCTTTTAAAGTTGTTGCAACAATTAGTTTATTCTTAAAAACCCAAGCGCCTATATCAAAATCAAATCCTGTTTTTTCTTTTGAAAACCGCCATTCCTTATTCATGTAATTGGCTTGTCCGAACATTGCTTCAGCCATTTTTTGACCGCTGGCATCATCCTTAGGAATAATTATAATTTCATAAAACGGTTTATCATTTTCAGCATCGAGATACAAACCTACAGCCTTAACTCTGCCATCAAAACCTTCGACCAAAACGGTTTCTCGGAAATCTTCAGAGTTGAACTTACCTTCTGAAAACTTTGCATGTAATTCCGATTTAGGCATACCAAAGTAAAGTCCGTATTCCTGTAATTCTGCAGGGAAATATTTCAATTGACTTTTGGCTGGTTTGCTCAATTTCTTGGAAGATCCACACTGCATAAGGAGGATAGCTATAATGATAACTGAAATTGATTTTAAGACTTTCATCATTGGAATTTTCCGAAAGATAATTGAAATATTAAAACTGACTAGGTCTTTCGGATCGGTCTATTGAATAACTAAGGGGATATTTAAGTATTCGTTTTTGACTTGAAGCCTTAAAAAGTAAATGCCTTTTAAATCATCAGGAATATCTATATTCATCGTTTCAATTGGTCCGTTTACTTGAACATTGCGAATCCCTTGTCCTTGAACATTATAGAGCGTGATATTTTCTATGAATAGTTCTTTGGTTTGGATTGTCACAAAACTGCCTTCTACAGGGTTTGGAAAAACCTTGATTTCAGAACCAGATAGTGTTTCTGAAATATGAAGTGGATTGTATCTTACTTCAACAGAATCCAGATAGGAGCATCCATTGGCATCAGTAACAATCACTTGATAAACTTGAGTGTTGGTGTTAGATACTTTAGGGTTAGGAGAACTTGAATTGTTGAGTCCTAAAGCAGGAATCCAAGTATAGGTGTAGGGAGGAGCACCTCCAATTGCTGTTGGGTTTCCACCAATGAGCGTGGAGCCATTACTTACAATTACATTATTGTTATTGCCGCCAGCATCAGCGGCAAGCGTGAAACAACTATCGTTAGTTGAGCTTAGAGAATCGCAATCTGAAAAAGTACATCCAACCGCGTCTGTTACAGTAACGCAATAATAACCAGAACTTTGATTGGTCAGTGTTGCTAAATTTGAACCATTATTCCAGATGTAAGTGTATGGGGTTGTGCCTAAAGAAGGAATAATACCAATAGTTCCATTTGCATTCGTTCCAGTGCTGTTCAGACTCCAAATGGTACCAGTAAGGTTGCATCCAACAACATTGATGACAGAATCGCATCCGTTTGCGGTACATGAATCTGCAAAGTCGATTACGGTTACACAATAATATCCAGCACTTAGATTATTAATGGTTTGAGTTGTATTTCCAACATTCCACAGGTATCCATAATTTCCGCTACCTCCACTAACATTTGCAGAAATACTGCCATTACTTTGACCATTTGTCTCATCCGTTGTATTTAATGCAACACTTAAATTGCATCCCACAATGTTGTTCACTGAATCACAAACTGTGGCAGTACAACTGTCCACAATGTCAAGAACAGTAAGACAGTAATAACCAGATGCAAGACCTGTTAAATTGTTGGTGGTAGCACCATTATTCCATAAATACGCATATTGCCCAGATCCTCCACTTACAGATGAACTAATTGCACCATTGCTCTGTCCATTCGTTTCGTCTGTGATACTAAGACTAGCACTCAAATTACATCCAATGTTTTGAACTGAGTCGCAAACGGTAGCAGTACAGCTATCTACAATATCCAATACGGTCAAACAATAATAACCAGATGATAAGTTTGATAAGTTGTTTGTGGTGGCTCCATTATTCCATAGATAAACATATTGACCTGATCCTCCTGAAATGGTCGAATTGATTGTTCCATTTCCCTGTCCATTCGTTTCATCCGTTATGCTCAAACTAGCTGTCAGGTTGCAACTTACAGTAAGGACTGAGTCACATGCTGTGGCTGTACACGCAGCTGCATCGGTGACCGTTACGCAATGAAAAGTGTTTCCAGAGAGCCCAGATATATTTTGAGTGGTGGCGCCATTTGTCCATACGTATGTATAAGGTGTTTGCCCTCCAGATGGCGTTGCGTTGATGCCTCCATTGCTTTGCCCGGAACTTGCATTGGTGACGTTCAAAGCGATTGATACATTACAGGGCTGTGAGCTCGTATTGACGGAATCGCAGGCCGTTGTAAAGCAAGAATCAATTAAGTCCAAAACAGTTACACAGTAATATCCTACAGCTAAGTTTGAGATGGTTTGCGTTGTAGCTCCAGTGTTCCAGGAATAGCCATATGATCCGCTTCCATTGCTCACATTAGCAGTTATGCTCCCGTCTGTGGCACCGGAGGATGAGGCATCTGTTATATTGAGGTTAACATCAACACAAACAGTGTTAACTACAGAATCACATGCTACTTCAACACATCCATCACCGCCAGTAACACTTACACAGTAATATCCCGTAGGGACGTTAGTGATCAACTGGGTTGTGGCGCCAGTAGACCAAAGGTATGTGTAGGGGTTGTTGCCTCCAAAAACAGTGGCAATGACGCTCCCATTGTTGGCTCCAGTAGTGTCATTAACAACGAATAAATTGACATTGTGGGTGCATTGAGCTGAAGCTTCACCAAAAAATAGGAATAGGGCAGTAATAACGAAAATATGTCGCAGCAGGCTCATATTGTTTAAAAATATACGTTACAAAATAAAGTTAATTGATGCCCGATATCCAATTAACTATTAAAGTATTTAACAAACATACGTTTGTCTTGAGTTTTAAGTTACGATAAAATTTAATAATAAGCTAATGTTCAATTCAATGATTAAAAGTAATGCCTGTGGTATTTTGGTCTAATGAATCTTTTGCCCAAGGTGACAGCCGAGTTTTTAGGAAGCTTTGCCATTGTTTTTTTTGGTGCAGGGGCCATTGTCATGAACGAATCATGTCAATGTATTGATCATGTAGGGATTTCGTTGGCGTTTGGAGCCGTTGTTATGGTAATGATCTATGCTGTAGGTCACGTTTCTGGTGCTCATTTTAATCCCGCTGTGAGCTTGGGTTTCTACTTGGCGAAATTGCTTTCAGGTAAGGATCTTATCATTTATAGTTTGAGCCAGCTAGCAGGCGCCATTTGCGGAAGTTTGTTGTTAAGTGTATTCTCGTCTGATCATTTTGGTATGACCATTCCTCATGCCGGACTGTTGCCTGCTTTTATTATTGAGGTGGTCTTAACTTTTTTCCTGATGTACGTGATTATCAGTGTGGCTGTGGATCGTAAGGAGATGGCTTCTTTTGCTGGTATTGTAATTGGGACAACCGTGTTCTTGGGAGCCCTTATAGGAGGACCTGTTTCGGGAGCTTCTATGAACCCAGCGAGAAGTTTTGGTCCTGCACTGATTTCAGGCCAACTCGAAAATCTCTGGTTGTATTTCACTGCGCCAGCTTTGGGTGCTATTCTGGCTATTGGTTTAAGGAGGATCCTCCGCTCAGGGTAATGCTATTTCAATTTGACATCCCAATAGGAAATTTGCTCTTCCTTAATGTTTTTCTTTTTTTCTTTTGCTGTGAACGGAATAAAGCAAGAATCTAGGGTGAGGTTTATGGTAGAAATTTCCAAAAAGGCTTTTCCTTTAATGCTCTTTGTTGTGTCTATTTCAATATCCACTATTTTCAACTGAAGATCTTGTTTGGCCTTCATTTCCAGGGTAAAGCGATCTTCATCTGCTTTGGATGTGAACTGTATGAGTTTTTCTGGTCTACGCTCAAATTTTCTATGAATGGATTTTAAGATTTCAGAGCGCAAAGAGTCCTGTAGAGGTTGATTGAAAAGGTTTAGTTCGTCTTGGAGTTCTTCAACTTTTGAAGAGACAATCTCGGAAATAACATTTTGTTTTTTGTCATATGAATACTCTAACTCTTCTTTTGGAGCAGCATTGCTAGCTTTGTCTTCCATCTGAGCGCTGCAAGAGTAAAGCAGAAGTACTATTAATATGTAGAATAATTTATTCATGTTCTTCTGCAAATCGAATGAAAACAATTTGATCTGCTTCATATTGCATTTCTATAATTTTGATCCTTTTCAAGCTTTTAGTCGGAATGCTTAGTTTTCTAATAAAATCTGTCTTGTCATATATTTGAAGAATAGCATTAAGGTCAGGAGTCATTTGAAGTATGTCGGCTTTGTTCGAAATTAAGTTTTGCAATTTTACTCTTCTCTTATTCCAATCGTCAATTTTTGAATTGGTAAAATAATCCAGCATTAGTGCATAATCATTGGACTGTAATCTAATGATTTCGCTTTGGTGATGGCTGTTAAACCTTGTAATGCTTTTGGCTTTGTAGTACTTAGAAGAAACTTCGAAACTTATTGATTCTTCTTTTGTTAGAAAAGAAAAGCAACCATTCGTGTCCGATGATAATTGAATGGGTGATTCTCCCTCCAGAAACACTTCTATATCCAACCTGTCCTGAATGGGCCCGTTTTTGTAAATATCATAAAAGCAAAAGCTAAAATTGCGCTCTTCTTTTCGCGTCATAAAGACTAGCGCTGAACAAGTAATGAGGCTGCCCATGAATACCAATACCAAAGCAATTTTTCTTTTTGGTTGCTTCTGAACTTGAACATGAGATTCATGTTGTGTGAAATCATTCCAGTTTTGATATCCAACATATCTGCTGAATAAATTGAGCATATCAATCCTTGGTAGTTTGTTTTGTGAGCCCTTGAAGTGAGTGTAAAACCATTTTTCACTAAATCTTTCTTTTGTTTTTGTTTCAAGATCTACTTGAAGATTTAGAATGTCATCGGTAGTCCAATTTTTCAACTCCAATGATGACACAGAAAATGATTGAGAAGCAGTTTTTACGACTTCTTGTTTAAGTTTTTCAAAATATTTTAGAGAATCTTCTATTGTTTAAATTATTAGTATTCAGTCAATTGTAAATTGTAAAATGATTTACAGGGACTCTACAACTCTTTTACAAGCTGTCGATTCCATTTGACGCTAGTTTAGCTCAAAATCAATAAAAACAAATTATGAAAAAGTCAAAGTTAAAATTAATGAAATACGTATTTATTGTTGCGACAGTCTTTCTTTATGGCTGTGCTGCAAATCATGAGTCAGATTTCGTTGGAAATGCTAAAATGGAAGAATCGTACAACTATGCTTCACCAACAGGTGTTGGAACGAGTTCCGAGGATATTCAAAGTCCGGATAATGAAGAATTGGAAATGAGCTCATCAGAGCTTTCTAGAAAATTGATCAAACAAGGCACGCTGCGTTACCAAAAAGATAGCTTGAGCCTTGAAGTAAGCAACATTAAAAATACCTGTAGAAAGTTGGGAGGATTTATATCTGCTGAGAATGTGAAAAGTGAATATCACGAAAGAAGTCATTTTATCCAAATTAAGTTAACGAATGACAAGTTTGAAGACTTCATTAATATGTTATCTAATGGAGTGGATAGTTTTGATCAAAAGGATATTCATGTTCAGGATGTTACGAATGATTACTTTGATCTTGAGGCTAGAATAGCTTCTGAGAAAAAAATTGAGCTTCGATACCAATCTTTATTGAACAAAGCCAATACCATAAAGGAGATCATTGAGCTGGAGGAGTTGATAAGCAAGAAAAGGGTACTTATCGAATCTTTTGAGGGTAAAATCAAACAGATGGAGCGGCAAACGGCCTTGAGTACTATTAGCATAACTGTTTATAAACCAATTCTGCACACCGAATATACCTATATACCACCCACCTTCGGTGAAAAGTTCATTAAGGCACTTGGAAATGGTTGGTCTGTGGTGCTTTGGGTGGTCATTGCTATGGCGAACATTTGGCCATTTTACATTGTTGCGATCGTTTTGGTGGTTGTCTTAAGGCAGATGAGCAAGAGGAATAAAAGAAAGCGTCAAATAGTT
>JALEGO010000207.1 GCA_022763165.1 Flavobacteriales bacterium | reverse complement strand
ATACTCGCGATTCCAGTATTTGAACATAAGTTTGCATCTGTGACTGTTAGAGAATAAGAGCCCTCATAAGCATTCAAAAAATTAGAAGTATCACCAGTAGACCAATTGTAAGAGAATGATGCTGTACCTCCACTTATCACTGTGCTTATGCTCCCCAGGTTGTTGTTGCAATCAACGGGGGATGTAATCATTTGAAGCGCTAAACTATCAGGCTCAGAAATTACTACTGAAGCACTGTCTGTACAATTATTTTGATCAGTAATAATGACATATAGTTGCTGAGCACTAAGTCCAGATTGATTTGTATTCGTACTTCCATTGGACCATACATAACCAAATGGTGCTTTTCCATTCGTCACAACAGAGTTCACAGAACCATTGCTAAGACCATAGCAAGTCACATCTTGGGTAGTAAGTGTCAATTTAGGATCAATGATGCTGTCAATTATTGATGTTCCTACAATAGAGCATAAGTTTGCATCCGTAACAGTAAGAGAATATGAACCTTTATGAGCATTCAGCACATTGGATGTGTCACCATTCGACCAGACGTATGAATATGAAACCGTTCCTCCTGTAACCAGTGTTTGTATTGAACCAAGAATATTGTTACAATGGATCGCAGATGGGTTCATTTGAAGCGTTAAACTGTCTGGTTCTGATATTGTTATGGATGCACTATCAGTGCAATTGTTTTGATCTGTAAGGACAACCGAAAGCTGTTGAGCACCTAGGCCAGATTGACTTGTGTTGGTGCTTCCATTGGACCAGCTGTAAGCAAATGGTGCCTGCCCATTGGTCACTAGGCTGCTAACAGATCCATCTTGAAGTCCATAGCAAGATACATTTTGGGCTGTCAGGTTTAGTGTAGGGTCTATTATGCTATCTATTGATGCGTTTAAAGTATTCTGACAACCATTTTGATCTGTAATTGTCACGGAATGAGTTCCCTCATATAGCTGATTCGGATTTGATGATGTTCCATTGTCCCAACTGAACTGATAGCTTCCGGCTCCTCCGCTCACCTGAATCTCAACATAACCAATGCTATTGTTGCAATGTATATGCTCTAGACTATCGACACTTGCGTTCAAAAGACTTGGTTCTGTTACAGAAAAATTGGAAAGTGCTGAATCACCAATGGAATTTATAACGGTAACTGCGTAGGACCCTGCTGTTAACTGTGAAATTTCCTTTGTTGAGGCGCCATTTGACCAAAAAAATTGATATGGTTCACCGCAACCTTCAACTGAGATGCGGATGTACCCATTGCTGTCACTATGACACAGTACATGTTGTATAGAATCTAATTTGATTTCTGGTTTTTCAATAATGATAACATCAAAAGAATCCAAAACATGACCACATTCAGCATACAGTTCAAGACTTGCACTAAAGGTACCACAAGTATCATAAATATGAATTACAGTATCTTCAGAAGACGTTGTGCTATCGCCAAAAGACCATAATAATGAATCATAATGAGAAGAACCATTTAAGAATTGCACAGAAGTAGTATCCATCAAAAAGGAATAATTAACCGTTGGTTGGGCCTTTACTTGAACAAATAAGGATTTTTTAATTGTATCAACACCTGCGGGATTTTGAGCGATTAAAGTCACATCATAGTTGCCTGCTGAATTATAAATTACAGATGGGTTCGTGAGACCAGTCGCTGCAGGGAATCCATTTTGAAAGATCCAAGATAAACTCGTTGTATTGTTGGAAGAATTATTATAAAAATTGATGGTGTCACCAACACAGATGCTACTATCAGAGGCTGTAAAGTCCGCGGACGGACTCGTATAGGTTGAAATGGTGTCTGTATGTACTTGTAAACCACAGTTGTTTAAAGCTGTTAGACTAACCACATATATCCCCTGATTCTGATATTGATGGATAGGACTTTGTTGTGAACTGCTGTTTCCATCTCCAAAACTCCATAGGAATGATGTGGCGTTAGAAGAACTTAGATTATTAAATTGTACATATGAGGCAATCAAGTTGTGGCTAAAATCTGCAGTAGGAGGTTGCTCAATGGTTACATAGGCTTGCTTTGTAATGGTATTGGTGCCGCCTAGGTTAGACACAGTTAAGGTCACATCAAACGAACCCGCGCTAGAGTAATTCACTACAGGATTCTGAAGATTAGAGCTGCTAGGGGTTCCTCCTTGGAATGTCCAATTCCAGGATGTTGGATTGTTCGTGCTTTGATCTGTGAATTGGACTTGATGTGTAACGCACCCAGTGCTGTTACTAGAAGAAAAATTTGCGGTTGGTGCGGGAGGGATGGACGTGCAACTTGAAGTACAAGGAAGTCCATTTCCAATGTAAGAGTCAATACTTGAAACCGTAGCCGAGGACCAACTTGAAGTATATTGTACTGCTGGAGCCATAATATGAGGACTTCCCTGTGCATCGTGGTAAGCGTCAAAATTGTGTCCAATTTCATGCGATGTTAGCACCCTTAACAACTGGGCATCTGAAGAAAAATCCTCCAACAAATGATATTTAAAGGAAGTACACACAGCTCCGACCCATGCGAGTCCAATTGTAGGTCCATCCAAGTCTCTTGCAGTCCATAGTTGACCAATATCAAAGGAAGTATTGAAACCTCCTGAATTTCCCCAAAGCCTGAAGTCATCAAGCAAGACATTCGCATCCGTGTTGGAAGTCCAAGGATCGCAACTTGAACAATTTGAAACGAACTGCTCTACGATAATAAATTGAATTTCATCCGCAAATTCATTGTCCCAATTGCCCATAACGTTATTCATAACTCCAATGTTATGAGCCTCGACAGCTCCGACACTACCATATCTCTGCAACATAAGGTAGTCCGAAGCTATTGCCAAATCTACTTGCCAGCAATTACCAGCTGATTTTGCTGCTTTATTCATTCTTTGCTGCTTTTCACTGTGTTCTAGAGCAGCACATTGCCTGCCGGCCTTAGGTTTTACATCTAAATCTTTATATACGAGATGCAAATCTTGCGTTACACCCTTAACGTAGTATGACAAGGGTTCAACATAAACCGTATAACCTTCTTGTTCAATATATCCATAAATGCTGCTTTCGTATGTGGTGAGCGCCACAGATTGGTCAGTTTCTTCAACGTAACCCCTGTAAGTCATTATTCCTTTATCATCATATTTTGGGTCTGTAATCTTAGTTTTTTCAATGAATAAGAGTACTGAGGTGTAGTTTTCTTCAATGGTGTAGTGTTTAAGATCTTTTTCTAAGCCATGATTTGCAGGAATGCTGACAATATCAAAATCATGAAAATTTTCTTTAAGAATTGTATGGTATGTTTTAATGTCAGTCTGATTCAACTGAATTGTTTGTGCACTCAAATAATTGGTGACCAAAGTAACATAGATAAAGAATCTATATAATTTCATAAAACGTTGCCCTTACGTCAAAAATAATGATTCTTTTTATTTTCCATTTGGGTCACTGCGAACCTAGAAATAGGGCAATGAATATAGCTATTTGCAATAGGAATGCTATGAATATAATTTTAGGTAGTTTTTTCAAAATATGTGTATGTGTTAGTCATAAAACAAAAGGTGGTAACACTCAAAAAAAAAAAGCCTTGGGGCATGACTCCAAGGCTTACACTCACTAGTATGTCTATTATTTAGATAATGGCTGACAAAGCCAATATGATAACCAGTTTTGCTGCTATGGCTATCATAATAAGGTTATTTAGATTTTTCATCGCTCTATTTTTTATTGTTTTCATTATAACTATAACACTAAACTATGGAGATCGTTACAGTTAAAATATTTCAAACTCATCAATTCTTACTTGTTAAAATGTTATTTTTTAATTTAAGTATCTTATAATCAAATTTTTAATTCATAAAATGTGTAGTCGTAATTTTTAGAAAAAAATGTAAATAAATTAAAAAATGCTATTTGATTTCATTCTTTTATGGGCGTTGTCCTTTGTTAGGGTTCATTCATAGGCTAGTGTTGAGTAAAAAAAAAGCCCTGGGGCATGAAACCAGGGCTTGCACTCACTAATATGTCTGCTCCTTATAAGAACATAGACAAGGTTATTGCGATTGCCAGTTGCACT
>JALEGO010000206.1 GCA_022763165.1 Flavobacteriales bacterium | reverse complement strand
GTTGAGAAATTTTTTCTACCAAATATCAATAAGGCTTCATTTGAGGCTATGATGTCATTGGTAGAGCGATATCCTGATCATATGTATCCCATGATGGGCCTTCATCCTTGTGATGTGAAAGAAGATTTTGAACAAGAATTGGATTTTGTAAAAGAGATGCAAAATAGGCATCGGTTTTATGGAGTTGGTGAGATGGGCATTGACTTACATTGGGATTTGTCATTCGTGGAACAACAGAAGGAAGCTTTTCGTATTCAAGTAGCATTGGCTAAGGAGTTAGATTTGCCCGTGATCATTCATGCTAGAAAGGCTTTGGACTTGGTTTTTGATTTACTCGATGAATTGAATAGCGATGGGCTAAGAGGGATTTTTCATTGTTTTGATGGAAGTCTTGAGCAAGCCCAAAGGGCTTTGGGGTTTCAGGGTTTCTATCTTGGAATAGGGGGTGTTGTCACTTTCAAAAACAGCGGTTTAAAAGATGTCATATCAGCAATTGATTTGGAGCATTTGGTTTTAGAAACAGATGCACCTTATTTGGCGCCATCACCTTTCAGAGGAAAACGGAACGAAAGCTCCTATATTCCAAATATAGCCGATAAATTGTCTGAAATTAAGAGTGTTAGTATTAAGGAAGTCGCTAGGATAACAACTGAGAATGCTATGAATGTTTTTAGGATAAGCTCATGAGTGCGGGTAGGGAAATACTGCTGATTTATACTGGAGGAACTATTGGGATGGTTCAAGACAATTCAGGTATTTTAAGACCTTTTGATTTTGAACTGATTCATAAAAGCTTGCCTGAACTTCAGAGTTTTGATTTTAAGATCAGCACACAAACTTTCGAACAACCCATTGACTCTAGTAATATGCATCCGGCTGTGTGGTTGAGATTGGCAAAGTTGATTGAAAACCATTACAATGATTATGATGGATTTGTCATTCTTCATGGTACAGATACTATGTCCTATACAGCTTCTGCTTTGAGTTTTTTACTTGAAGGTTTGAATAAACCTGTTGTATTGACTGGTTCTCAGCTTCCTATTGGTGTGATTCGAACTGATGGTAAGGAGAATTTAATCACAGCATTGGAGATTGCTGCCGATTATCGAGATGATATTCCCGTGGTTCCAGAAGTGGCCATTTATTTTGAATACCAGTTGTATAGAGGAAATAGAACTACTAAGTACAATGCAGAGTATTTTGATGCCTTCGATTCCCCGAATTATTCGGTTTTGGCTAAGGCTGGCATAGACATTCGTTACCGAAACTATGCGATTAGAAATTGGCAGGATACTGATTTGAAAGTGCATCAGCAATTGGATGAATCAGTGGGGCAGATTAAAATTTACCCTGGAATAAAAGGTATTCACTTTCAGCAGGTTTTGAATGTTCCTGGCTTAAAGGCTTTGGTCATTGAGAGTTTCGGTTCGGGTAATATTCCCAACAATCCTGATGTCAGTAAAGTGCTAAAGGCTGCCGTTGATGATGGGATCATTATTTTAAACATCACGCAATGTAGCAGTGGAACGGTACATATGAAAAGGTATGCAACCAATGCTGAGATTCTTGATATTGGAATTGTTGATGGTCTTGATCTTACCTTTGAGGCGGCTATCACTAAATTGATGTTTGTTTTAGGGCTCAATTTATCTTTAGAAGAGGCCAAAAAGATGTTAATTCAAGATCTTGCTGGAGAATTAACTCCAAATTAATATAGTATGAGTGAAAGTTTAAATGGTTTTGGGAATAAGGCAATGAAGCTGGCTAAAGTTGCGATTTTTTCGCTTGGTTTCTTGCTCTATGCTAATACCTTACAACATGGTTTTGTACTAGACGATAAAATCGTTATTACACACAATAAATTCACAAAAAAGGGTATTGCTGGCATTGGAGATATATTCTCGAATGACGCTTTTGTTGGTTTCTTTGGAAGAAAGAAAAACTTGGTTGAAGGAGGAAGATATCGCCCCTTGTCTATGGCTCTTTTTGCTGTTGTTTGGGATTTTTTCGGTCCAGATAATGAAAAGGATAAAGACTTTACCAAAAAGAAGGCAAGAGTTGCCACAATCTGTCATTTTCTAAATGCTGTTTTTTACGGATTGACTGGAATTGCTTTGTTTATTGTATTGGCGCAATTGTTCCCTCTGGAAAACAGGAAATGGTACTTCAATGTGCCGTTCATAGCTACTGCCATATATTTAGCTCATCCATTGCATACTGAAGTAGTGGCAAATGCTAAGAGTTTGGACGAGATCTTATCTCTTTTGGGAGGTTTATTGGCTTTGCATTATGCTCTAAAGTATTTGAATTCTAAGGACTCTAAAGCTTTAATGATATCGGGTGGGGCATTTCTTTTGGCGCTGTTTTCAAAGGAATCTGTCATCACTTTTGTGGGAGTGATACCACTCACCCTAATATTCTTTAGGCAGCAGCATAGTATGAAGGAGAAGTTCATGAGTTTTGTTCCGATTTTAGCGACAACAATTGTTTATTTTGCGATTCGACAAATGGTGATCGGAGGTGGAGGCTCCAGTGCTCCAATTAAGGAACTGATGAATAATCCTTTCGTGTATGCAAATGACACGGAAAAATATGCTACAATCTTTTTTACTTTAGGCCTTTACCTTAAGCTTTTGGTTGTACCAAATCCTTTGACTCATGATTACTATCCTTGGCATCCATTGGCTGAAGATGGTTGGGTTTGGGATAAAAAGGATCTTCCCTATATGGATTGGTCTAACCCTGTTGCTATTGCCGCGCTACTCATTTATTTGGGCATCATGTTATATGGATTGATGGGCTTGCTTTCAGCTCTAAAGGGAAAGAATGCATCTGTTCCAGCATATTGCGCATTATTGTTTATCGGCACTTTTATTCTCTTCTCCAATTTGGTATTTCCAATCGGCTCTTTTATGAATGAGCGCTTTCTGTATGTCCCTTCAATAGCTTTTGCATTGCTCGTTGGATGGTTGCTTGTTGAGGGAGGGTCAAAACTCATTAAATCTCCTGGACCAAGAATGGTTATTTCCTTTGCGATTGTTGTGATATTTGGATTTTTGACTTTTCAGCGTAACCCAGCATGGGCATCTGAATATTCACTTGCCGTTGCAGATTATAAAACTTCTAGCAATAGTTCAAAGGTGAATATGCACGCTGGCGGAGCTTTCTTAAACAAAGCTAAAGAAACCAAAAATGCAGGTGAAAGAACTCAATTATTGAATCAGGCTCTAGAGTGTTTGAATAGATCTCTACAATTATATCCAGGACATACGCCTTCTTATGTGCTTTCAGCAAATGCTTTGTTTGAAATGAAACAATACGAAAATTCTGTGAAGTATTATGGTGAAGCCTTGAAGCGAAAAAATGATGAAAAAATAGCCCTTCAAAATCTTAAATTTTTGGGGGATTCATTACCTAAATTAGGTTTGTTCGATTTGGGTATTCGCAGTTTAGATACCTATTTGAAGTATAAGCCGAATGACGTAAACGTGTTGGGTAAGATTGCTGAGATATATGGAAAAGATCTGCAAAACTTTCCGAAATCATTGGAATATCTAAATAAAGCCAAAGACTTAAAACCCAATGATACCAATATCATGCAAAAATTAGGTGTTGTCTATGCAATGACAGGTCAACCACAAAAGGCTGTAGAGGTTTTTATTGAGGCATCAGAAATTCAGCCTAACAATGCTAGTATTATTATGAATATTGGTATTACTTACAAGAATATGGGAGAGGATGCTCTAGGAGATCAATATTTACAAAAGGCGTTCGAACTTGACCCCAAGTTACGGCCTCAATAGTTGTTCTGAGTTTAAGAAATATTTTAGAGGATTTTCATTTTCAAGATATATAGCATTCCCGCACCTACATTTTTCCGTAAAGGGTCTCACCATATTATCCTGAGTGGATAGTGTATTTTTTTGTTTGCATTTAGAACACTGAAGCGTAAAATATACTCTTGCCCACCTAGAAAAATAAGATTCATTTTTGTATTTCTGATCTATGAATGATTCATACTCAAAAGCAATGTTATAAGTTAACACTGCAAAATTGGGTTCTCTGCTGATACCATATGATGAAAGTTTACCTTTAAAACCAGGGCATTTATCTCTTGGCGTGCAGATGCCAAATTTTGAACTGTTATCAAAGATTACAGTTCTCCTATTTCTTTTACAATTAACGCAGGGAAGTGATACTTCAATAGCCTCAGAGGGAGTAACGATTTCACTAGATTTGATACCTAACCTGCATTGGATTTGGAAATGTTGTAGGTTGGAAGCGTCAGAGGTCATAGTCCTCTTTGATTTGATTGAGAGCTGCTTCAGCAATCTTTTGAACTTTTTTGACTAGTTCTGATAGTGATTCGCTATCATCATTTTTTCCGTTTTCCTGAATGGCGAGAATGTCCTCTTTAACTTGCTCGATGCCCAGATAAAGCAGAGATGGCTTTACTTTATGCGCTATTTCACCCAGTTTTTGATATTCTTTCGCTTTTTCTGCTTCAAGCATATCAGAAAGTGCTTTTGGGATGTCTTCCAAAAATCTTGATAGCATTTGAACAACAAAGGATTGGTCTCCTGAAGCCATTTCTTCGAGGGTCTTGAGATCATAGAGTTTATCCATTTGTATTTCCTCTGTGTTGTTTAAAAGTTTTGATTCATCATTATCTGTTTTTTCTTGTGCTATAACGTCCGTTTCCTTTACTATGTAAGATACAATTTTTGAGTACAATTCTTCAGGCTTGAATGGTTTTGATACATAATCATTCATTCCTGCATCAATGCACTTTTTGTCATCTCCTTTCATTGCATTTGCAGTCAGTGCTATTATTGGGATGTCAGATTTTGCTGTTTTGAAGGATCTGATATTCCTAGTGGCTTCCAGTCCATCCATTATAGGCATTTGCATGTCCATTAACACAATGTCGTAATCGCCTTCTCTGACTTTTTCTACTGCCACTGCACCGTTTGCGGCAACGTCCACGTCTATGCCCCACTTTTCCATTATAGTCGTTGCTAGCAATCGATTCAGTTCGTAGTCGTCCACGCACAAGGCTTTAATACCATTAAGGTTTTTAGGTTGAAATGTAAGTTTCTTTTGCTCCGGAAGGTCTTCTTTTGAACCTTCTTGAAAACTTAGTGTGAAGAAGAATGAAGTTCCTTCACCGGGACTACTCTCAAACCAAATTTCACCTCCCTGTTCCTGTACTAAGCTTTTGGATATAGCCAGTCCTAATCCTGTTCCCCCAAAGAGCCGAGCGGTGCTCGTGTCTGCTTGATTAAAACTCTCAAATATTTTGTTTTGTTTGTCCTTAGCAATTCCAATACCGGTATCAGCAACTTCAAATTTGATTTTGCATTCAGAACCGTTTTTCTGCAGGGAGTTTATTTTTAGGGTGATACCCCCATCGTGAGTGAACTTTACTGCATTGTTGATCAGGTTGAGTAGTATTTGGTTCAGGCGCACTGGATCTCCAATAAGTATATGTGGGATCTTGTCATCCAGTAAGTAAATGAATTCAAGTCCTTTTGACTTTATACGATGATCTACTGAAGAAACAAGGTTGTGCACAATTTGCTTAATTTCAAATCCAATTTTTTCGAAAGTTAGGCGGCCCGCCTCAATTTTTGAAAAATCCAAAATGTCGTTGATGATCACAAGAAGATGTTCTCCTGACGAGTTAATAGCGTCCACATACTTCTTTTGGGTATTATTGATTTGCGTATCTGTAAGCAAATTCGACATACCTAAAATAGCGTTCATGGGAGTTCGAATTTCATGACTCATATTCGCAAGAAATGCCTCCTTAGCTCTTTCAGATTGAACTGCTATTTCTTTAGCTTGAACAAGCTCAACATTTTGTTTTTCAATCTGCTCAATCATTTCGTTGAAGCCGCTAAAGAGCATGCCGATTTCATCTTTACCACTGCTTTGTGCTCGAATAGAATAATCTTTGTTTTCTGAGATTTGTTTTTCCAATTCAGCCAGCTCCACAATTGGCTCTGAAATGTATTTCTGTAATCTAGATGATATTATAAATGCAATGACCGATGCAGATAGTAAAATGATCAGGGCGACAACGACAAAATTTGTGATTTTATCATATAACTCATCTAAATTAGATTCTATGAATATGGCTCCAATGTCTTCTCCCTTGAATTTAATTGGTCGAAATATTTTGATAGGTTTAAACAGGTCTCCAAACCCTGTGGTTTTATAGTCCTGCTTTAGTTCATTTTTGTCATATTTGGGAAATTGAATCTTACTGTCTTTGTTCTTTTTGTAGGTGGCAAGAATCTTACCGCTAACCAGATAAATACAAGCAAGCTCGATGTTTTCATTTGCTCTGAGTGACAATAGTGATGCCTCGGCCTCTGTTGGTGACTCAAATTCAATATTGGCTGAATTGTTTTCACCTACAATATCAGAGATAATGATAAGATCTTCAACAAAGTTTTTTCTAAATTCAATGATATCAAATGTGACGAAAGAAATACCAGAAATGATAAGAGCTATCGAGCTAATAACCATGAACATGATAATCAACTTTCTCTTGATCGATATGTCCTGAAACCGGATCATTTATTCAACAATTTTGGCCAACTTCAAGAGCTTGGCACTAATTTTTAAGCCAGAACGTTGAGCGGCTTTAGCGTTGATTTCAAATCCATATTTTACATCTTCTCCGGTGAAATTGATTATACCCCCTTTTTGGCAGAAACCCTTTGCTTCTCCAATAGTAAGGACATTTTTATAGGCAAAGGGCTGTACTCCCTGAGAAATAGAGTAGGGCGAAGTCAAACCGCCTAAATACACAATATGAGCGTCCAGTGCTTCTTTGCTGCGTTCATAGTGTACCACTCGAACTTTGCGGAAGCCGACATTTGCGTTGTTGGCGATTCTTTCTATTACTGGGCCAAATGGATCAGGTCCGAGAATCCCAATGATTATTGCGGAAGTGTCTGTAGCAAATCTTGATGAAGGCCACTCCACAAATTTTGCAAAGTTGCATATGAAGGCAGCCTTAATCTCTCGTTCCGTGTAGGATTGGGCAGTAGTATTTTTGGAAATACTTGATAGAGCAACGCATAATAGCATAGCTGATAAGAAATGGGCGCTATTTTGTTTGATCCAGTTCAAATTAATTTCCAAGTTTTATTTCCACTCTTCTGTTTAATCTCCTACCTTTTTCATCAGCATTGCTCGCTATTGGAATGTGACTTCCATGTTTGCTGATGGTTACTTTAACCTTGCTGTCCATACATTCTTTGAGGAACTCATAAACTTTGTACGCACGGTCTTTTGAGAGTTGCATATTCTTTTCAAGAGTACCTTGGTTATCGGAATGCCCAAAAATGTATAGTTTACTATAATTACCAGAGCTCAAGTTAGTACAAACTTTATTTACTTCGTTCAATGCGGCTGGATTCAATTCAGTGCCACCTGATTCAAAATAAATCTTAAAATCTTGTTCTTCGATGTTTCCGTTGGTTGTTATTAAGTCCAGATTGTTAAATGTGGTTACATCTTCATGATTAATAATCTCCTCTATTAGATCTAGAAGAGGTTCATACCTGATTTTCTCTTCATTGATGTCTTGCCCCTGATAGGTCATATCGGTTAAGCCAGCCAAAGCAATTGAATCCGTTTTTTGAATAATTCGTTCAATAAGACTTAACAAGATGGAATCTCTAGTGGCCATAATTACGTTTCCTCCTGTGGATGGGTCATAGAAATTATTTTTCACTGTTATTCCATTCGCTTTATTCTTCATTATTTTTTTAGGCTCAAGCGTTATGGTTTGGCTCAACTGATAAAAGTAGGTTTGATCCGGGATCATAAGGTTAAATTCATAGGGCTGATAGTTCTCGGCTTCGACAAGCATCTTGTAGTTTTTTCCTGGAGGGAAAATCATCAAGTATCTACCACTAGTCATGTTTGGATTGTACACATATTTGACATCGTCTTCTGTATCTTTATCAATCAC
>JALEGO010000205.1 GCA_022763165.1 Flavobacteriales bacterium | reverse complement strand
TAGATTCTTTTGAAGACGGGGATGAGGACAGCCCCATATGGTACATTGGATATAAATCTACTCCAGGAGATATTACCAGCAGATATTATAACTATGGAGATGGTGCATTAGATCCTAATGAAATGCCTTTACTTGATGGGGGTTCCAGAACCAATTCTGATGGAGCCATTACCATTGCAAACCATCCATATAACATACTCAAAAACATTCAGGTTACTAGATATAGGTTTGGGTTTTATAACAACAATTCTTTCGGTGTGATATTCGAAAATTGTATCATCAAAGACCTCGGTGATTGGCCCTCTGGAAATTATGGCTTGGGCTTCTTGCATATGGGAAATGCCTCAAATTGCCGAGTAATAAATTGCTTGGCCATTAATGCCGAAGATATGTTGTACAAGTTTCAAGGGAATCATCATCTTATTCTTAATAATGAAGGTTTCTGTGACGATTCGGACTTTGAGCAGTCAACCGATTATTATATGAATTTTAATGCTGGTTCAAGCTATAATATCATTAAAGGCAACTATCTTAAACGAGTAGTTTCAGGTGCCATTGTGGGTCATGGCCTTAATATATATGGGGATGGAAACGGTAGCGCCATGAGCAAATACAACTTGATTCTTGATCAAACTTCAATAAACTTTGGAAAAGGTATGGAATTGAGACATGATGGAGTTGCCTATAATATTATAAGAGGTTTAGAATGCTATGAAGAAGGAGGTGTATCAGGAAATTGTGTAGAAATCCGAGATGGAGCACACGATAATATTTTCGAAAATGCTTACATACATGACTTACATAACGCAACTCAATGGTCCGGCAGCACTGAATCTGGAACAGGAAGCGGTTATAACAACATTTTTAACAATTGCATATTCGAAAATTTTCAAGCACTTAATGCTGTTTCAGGAGCTTTTGATAATCCCGAAGTAGCAGGGAATTTATATCAGAACTGCACCATTGTTAATACTTCAAGCCAAGGTGAAGTCAATGAAAATTCCAATGCAACAACCTCATCAGGAAATGAATTTGTGAATTGCATTTTTGAGAATGTACAAGCACTTGGTTCAGAAGAAGGTTATAGCTATACACATTGCAATTTCCACAATAGTTTTAGCGCTCCATCTGGAGTTTCTATTAGTAATCATGATCCAATGTTCGTTGATGCAAGCAATTCCAATTATAGATTGCAAGGCGGAAGCCCACTAATAGATATTGGCACAACTGTTTCAGACCTTTATTTAGATTTTGACAATAATGATCGTTTTCAGGGCAGTGGCATGGATTTGGGTGCATTTGAGTTTAATCTAAACGTAAGTAGTACAGAGCAAATGGTGACAAGTTATGAGTATGATGTATTTCCAAACCCATCTAAAGGTATTTTCAATTTAACTGTAAACAAAGTACCTGTTCAAGTTCAAATTTTCGATCTCTCTGGGAGATTAGTAAGCCAAGAGTTTATTAACCAGAAAAATTCAATGATCAATTTAGAAGGTCAAAAGAATGGATTCTATTTGATGGAGATTCATGGATTTGATACACATTCTCAAACCAAGCTCATTCTCTCCTCAAATTGATCAAAGCGCCATGAATTTACTTACATATTGCGTCTTGTAGTTGGCAAGGTCTTCCATCTTTTTTGAGCCATCACTGGACATTTCATCCAGTTGAAAACTTCCATCAAAGATGTTCACCCTGTAAGTCCCTGGCTTCGCTCCTTCTTCTTTATATTTATCTAGAATCAATTTAACATGAGGGTGGCTGCCGTTCATGTCTTCAGCATTGTCACTCAAAAACTTAAGATTATTCTTCTTAATTTTTATTTGATAGCTTTTTTTCTTCACATCAACAATGAGCTTAGTTCTTTTCTCACCCACACCTGCTAAACTCAATTGCTCAAATTCTTGAATAAGTTCTCCTGTCAACAACTCTTCGGCTCTCTTAACATTGTCTTTCTTCTCAATAGCATCTGTCCCCTCAACACTTAGATCACTAATATTGCCTTCTGAGGATAAGTTTAGTGTAATATTTTTTGCAAATAAAATGGCCCCATACACATCTGGATCCGCAACAAGCTTTTCCTCATATCCTTTACAAAAATTGTTGAGTACATTTTTATTCTTTTCTGGATCCAACATATTCTCGTTGGTGCTAAAATCTTTTTCTTCAGAAGACTTTGGAGCATTATCGTTTGCAGATTCCGACTTTTCGTCTTGCATGTCATCCATTTCATCTTTTTTATCTTCCATCTCAAATTGCAAATCATCACCTTCATCTTTCGCCTCTTCCAACTTCTCTCTCATATCTTTTAGTTGATCCTTGAAAGTACCTAGTTTAGATTGAAGTTCAGCAACCTTTGCCTTTTCCTCATCTGTTAGATCATCTGGGGAACCTCCTTGAAGCTGCTTTACAAGTTTTTTCAATTCTTCATTTTCCTTTTTCACTCTCTTATAATCAGTTACAAGCTCTTTATATTCCTCCATCAAACTGTTGTAACTTGCTCTAACCTTATCAAATTCACTTACCAATAATTCATATTCCTGTTTCATTTCTTCCCCATAAGTCTTTAAGGAGAAGTTTTCCTTTTCTAAGGCTTTGTAACTCTTTCGAAGATCATTGTAAGTTCCAACCAAATTCTCATATTCCTCCTTCATTTCATCACCATAAACCTTAAGACTCTTGACTTCATCAAATTCTTGCGTTTCAGTCTTTGTCTGACCTGGATCTTTATTTACAACAGGTGCCTGATAACCCGCTCCTGAACCACATAACTGTATTTGATCACCAGGATAAAGCACTGTGCCCTCATCTAAGCCATTGATTCTAAGTAATTCTATAGGAGAACAATTATACTCCCTAGCCAGTTTGTAGATATAATCCCCTTCTACTAGGGTATAAGTAAAATAGCCCGTTTTGGTGTTCGAAGGGCTTTCTGTCTTCGTTCCATTTTGATCCCTTGATTCCTCAACATTTGTATTTTGATCTGTTTTATTCTCTATTTGACTATTCTCGACTGTCTCATCCTCTGATGTACCTTTTTCAGATTCATCCTTACCTGATTCAGGATTGGTCGGTTTAGAAGGAGTTGTACTAGTGGTGGTATTAGTTCTATTCAACTCATTCTCATTATAGAAAAATCGATACCTGACCTTATTTGATTGAGTTTTAGGTATAAGATTTTCAAGATAGAATACTCCTTCCGATACTCTGATCCGACCCGATGCATCAGCATTTTCAAGGAAATAATAGAAATCATCAGTATCATCAGTTTTTTCGGGTGTCCTAAATTCAAAGGATTTTCCGAAATTTTGCATTAAAGCTCCGCAATCTCCTAAGTCGACATTAATAGATTCAACAGTACTGCCAGAGTATTTAACCGAAATTTTGCCTTCACATGATTTCGCTCCATCTAAACTTTGATATGAAAAACCCTGTGTATTCTCCTCATCAGAAACTAAACCTTTATATTTTGCAAAAACCTTAACCTGTTGCATTTGGGCTTGCAGTAAAAAAGGCATTGTCAATGCAACAATAAGCACTACTCTTTTCATAAAAATCTTTTTAATGTGAAACCAAAAACACTTCGTTCGATTTCATTAAAGCTTCGTTAAATTTATCTTCATTCAACCCTGTTTCCCTATTTTCTTCCTTCAAAAATGAAATGATATTTTCGGTGGCCATGTTGCCCGTAAGTTCATCATCTGCCATTGGACAACCTCCAAACCCTTTAATCGCTCCATCAATTCTTTCACATCCTGAAGCAACTACTGCAGAGACTTTTTCCTTCCATGTATCCGGAGTAGTATGCAAATGAGCACCTATTTCAAGTTGCTCAAATTCTGGTATAACAGTATTGAATAGGCCACTAATATTCTCTGGATTTGAAACCCCAATAGTATCTGCAAGAGAGATTACCTCTATTTCAAGTTCATTTGCTAATCTATATGTCCATTCTGCCACTATATCTGGGTGCCAATGATCACCATATGGATTACCAAAGGCCATTGATAGATAAACTACCAGGATCCGATTATTTTCCTTGGCTAATTTTTGAATTTCCTCAACACGTTTAAGAGATTCATCGATAGAGGCGTTAGTATTTCTCTTTTGAAATGTTTCGCTCACCGAAAATGGATATCCAAGATATTTAATGGGTTCATGTGATACCGCGTCATGGGCTCCTCTTAAGTTTGCCACAATAGCTAACAGATGGGTTTTTGAACCATCGATGTTCAGTCCTTTGAGCACCTCCGCAGTATCTCTCATTTGTGGAATGGCCTTGGGAGAAACGAAACTTCCAAAATCAATTGTATCAAACCCCACCTCCAAAAGTGAATTTATGTACTCTATTTTCACTTTCGTGGGAATGAACTCCTCAATTCCTTGCATTGCGTCTCTAGGGCATTCAATAAGCTTCATCTCGGCTAAGATATGCATTTAAAATTCACCGTATTGTTAACAATCTGACCGTATTTAAACACTATCATGTTCATTAAAAAGCAATTAGTGGAATAAAGGCTCTTCAACAAGTTTCTTATTTATTCTCTTGATCATCGAAGGTCCTTCATAAATAAATCCAGTATAAACCTGAACAAGGTTAGCTCCAGCTCTTAGTTTTTCAAGTGCATCCTTTGCAGTAAAAATTCCTCCAACGCCAATTATTATGATGTCTTTACCCAGCTTTGTTCGTAAATATTGAATTACTTCTGTTGATCTTGCTTTCAATGGTTTACCACTTAAGCCTCCAGCTCCAATAGCTTCAATCTCGGATTTATTTGTATTCAAACCATCACGGGAAATTGTAGTATTTGTTGAGATTATTCCTGGTAACTTTGTGTCTATCACAATTTCAGCAATATCATCCAACTGTTCCTTGGTCAAATCTGGTGCAATTTTCAAGAGAATTGGTTTAGGATGTTCCTTCATTTGGTTCAATTCCTGAAGTTTCAACAACAACCTTGTCAGCGGCTCTTTTTCTTGTAAATCCCTTAGGTTAGGTGTGTTGGGAGAGCTTACATTTACAACAAAATAATCAACATAGTCAAATAGGCCATTGAAACAGATAATATAGTCATCGATAGCTTTGTCATTTGGTGTGACTTTATTTTTACCTATGTTTCCACCAACAATCAATCCCTTATTTCTGTTTTTCAGATTGTTAATCATTTGATC
>JALEGO010000204.1 GCA_022763165.1 Flavobacteriales bacterium | reverse complement strand
TTGATGATCATGGACAAATCGAGAAAGCGCTTGGCAAGACAACAGGAAGCATTTACCTACACTACTTTGACATTGAGAAAACCACCTCGTCAGATTGGAATGATGGTCTATATCCCACTTTCGCTTTAAGAAAGATTGATCCTGAATTCAAGTCAGCTGATATCATACCCACCATTTTCATTAAAAATGACATCTTCTATGAGGATCTGAATATCGAAACCTTAGCGGATAATATTAGAGATCTTATCAATCAAATCAGTGAACATCATTTTCAGAGAAAAATCCAACATATCCAGGTGGATTGTGATTGGACAAAATCCACCAAAGACCGATATTTTGAGCTTCTATCTAGTCTTATGCGAGACTGGAAAGTAGAGGCTACTTTGAGGTTACATCAAATAAAATACCAGGAGGAGACTGGAGTTCCACCTGTTGAGAAATGCGCTCTGATGCTATATAATGTCGGAGAGCTGGAAAAACTCAACCAAAATTCCATCTTACAAACACAAATAGTCAAAGACTACATCTCGCAAAGTACTTCCTATCCCCTAACCCTGTCCTTAGCGCTTCCAATATTTAATCAAACAGTAATTAAATCCACTGTGGGAAGAATTAAACTTCTGAATCATGTCGATCTAAATAGCCTTAAAGAATCAAAAAAACACTTCGAAGCAGAAGGCTCAAACTTTAAAGTAACTAAGGACACCCTTTACAAAGGTTTTTACCTAAAACCCGGGGATAAGCTAAAGCCTGAAATAGTTGATACTAAGACACTAATGGAATCCTTAGACATTGTTAAGCAAAGTCAGCTTAAAATTCAGGAATTCATTTTTTACCATCTTGATCAAGACAATCTTCAGAATCATGAACTTGATCAACTAATTTCAATATTATGAAGAATCTCATATTGATATTAACTGTCTTAAGTCTTTGGACCAATGGGTCAAGCTGTGGCTGGTCAGGATGGTCAGATGATTATTTTTATGAATTATTCCTCCAATCAAATATCACAACTGAAGCCTATTACCCTTTTTTAAGAACAGAGGAATCGAGGTTCTATGAAAAACTTGATTTTGATCAGTATAATGGGAATATATCGCTTTGGAAAGAGGTTCTTCCTTGGAGCCATGAAGAAATAAGAACTTCTCTATATCATTCGGACTTAGAAGAGGTGGACGCACTTTGGACTTCAAAAGGCTTGAATAAAGAGATTCGAGAATACATAGAAATGGCCCGATATGTTAGCTCGTATTACAATTCGACCCAAGGTAAAACTTGGGATTATGATCAGATTCTAGGTACATCGCATGTATCTGAAAAGCCAGACATAGAAAAGTTCGAATGGCTCTTTTCTCAATCTAAAATTCAACAAATTAAGCAACGATATTTATATCAACTTGTGAAACTCTCGTTTTACAACGGACAATATCAAGAAGCTATTGATCTTTTCAATGAAAAGAAAAATACTTTCGAGAAAAATGAAATCTATTATTATACTTTGGATTTCGTTGCTGGCTGCTATTACAGATTAAAGCAGCCAGACAAAGCAGCTTTTCATTACTTAAAAGTTTTTGCAAACTCTTGGGATAGGAAAAAATCAGCTTTTGCGAGTTACGGATTTTGTCTTGGTCAGGGTTTTGAAGGAAAATCAATGTTAAATACGCAGGAAGACAAGGCAGATTATCTTGCCATGAAAGCATTGCGCAACTTGGATGATCATGATAATGAACTTAATGATCTTTGCACAATCAACCCCAAAGATGAGCGACTTCAACTTCTAATAACAAGAGCATTAAACAATGTGGAGCGAGAGTCACTCCCGATATATCCCAATTATATATTTTCAAATAGGCCAAACCATCAACCTAAGAATGTTAACAACCAGGCAAAGGAAATTAAAATACTGATTGACAAGGTATTGTCCCGACATCCCAACAACAGTTTTTGGAACTTATGTGCATCATATATGAGTTACTTGCTAAACGACCTTGGGGAAGCCCAAGCTTTACTCAAAAATGTAAATTCCAGAGAATATTCTAAACAAATAGAAATATTTCAAACGATATACACAGTAGAATCCTGGAACCGCATTGGGGAGGATGAAGAAAGCTACCTGCTAAAGAATGTTTTTACTGAAAATTCTCGAGAGGATCATATCAGGTTTGTACGCGATATAGTTGCCCATAAATACAAAAATCAAAATGATATCGCTAAGTCCTATTTATGTCATTTTGGCTTGCATTCAATTACAAGAACATCTTCCATTCGTCTTGTGGACTTATTGATTGAACTAGCTGATAAAACGGATAAAACCGAATTTGAGATCAAATTATTATCATCTTTAGAAGGCAATGATTGGACCATTAAAGAAAACCTTTTACATTCAAAAGGAATGCTGCTATTATTGAATGATGATCCATATGCCGCCAAGAATTGCTTTGACCAAATATCTTCAAAGATAGACCACAAGGGTATTTCAGGGTTTTTGTTTAGCAATAATCTAAAGGAGTGTTTCTCTTGTGATCAAACAGAAGTTATGACTGATTCGGTTTTTTTAAGTGATGTTTTTGATTTTATCCCCAAGCAATTTTCTATTCATGAATTACCAAATATTTTAGAAAAACTGAAAGCCATGGAAACGGATCCCGTAGAATGGAAGCAGAAACTGGCCCATTACCTCTTGGGTAATTACTACTATAACATTTCAAGTACAGGCTACTTCAGATCGTTATTTAGTACAGTTAACTGCGTATATACCTACTCCTGCTACCCTTCTAGGTTTCTGGATCCAAATTATTTAGGAGCGCAATTTTCAAAGACGGGAGCACAAACAATTAGCTATACTGGTTTCATGGCTGATAAATCAATAAGCCATTATAAACAGGTCATTGATGCATCAAAAAACCGAGAGCTCAATGCCAGATGCGCATACATGATCGCAAAAAACAAGCTCAACTTAAAGTACAATGGTTCAGACGATTTCGGTTATGAACGCTATGAGAAAGTTGAGTCTAAATATTACACCATAGAAATTCCGGTGGGTCAATTTCAAACCGATACCGATAAATATGGTTTACCCAATTATTCCAATACAAAATTTCACAAAAAAATACGCTCAAAATGCAGCTATTATAGGCTTTACAGTAATCTTTAATTTTTTTTTTCAAAAAAATCTGTATCCTTTTTTAAAGATTCAGTTATGTATCTGAAGCTGAAAAAAAGAGTGGAATCAAATCAGCTTTAAATGGAACTCCAATTTATAATGTAACCTTACTGTGTTAGTAATAAAAATATGTTAGACGAAATTAAGATGGCAGCAAACAAGATCGTCTAGTGTAAAATGGCAGTCGGCACAATTTAGAAGGCTTGGTGACCGGCTGCCATTTTGGTATTATGAAAAGCAAAATTATCATTTTGCTCGCCTTAATCATTTTCAATAGATGTAGATATAAAAAGTTCCTTAGGGATCCAGAGTGGGAATCTAGGATGAGCCCTCATGAACTGATTTACGGATCCGACCGCATAGATTTTGAAGTCTTGTTTTCACAAAACCAAGAAGTTCTGGAAATGGACACATTGATGCTACATTATGAAGGAAAACCAGAAAAAAAAGACAGTTCAAAATGCACAAAACATTGGATATTTTATGATTCAATGCAATTCGAAATACTAGATACATGTATTAGTATTGGTAGCAATAAAACTTCAGGTGCGGTGTGGACCACAGAAAAGAACACCGTATTTGATGTTTATATTCCTAAATCAAAACAATTCTCTAGATTCAAAGTGATTAAAAAGTACCCACCAATAAAAAGAGAAGACGATTATTACATAAAACTTGTGAACATAACCAAACAAAATTCAAAGCAAGTAAAGCTGATTAAATATAGTGAATGAGCCGATCATAAAACTCGAGTTTAATTGGAGCAAAAAAGAAAATATACCCAGCTTATCAATATGAACCCCTACTTTATCGTTAGCTTGTTTTAAATTCGCTTAAATGATTCGCTTTTTTCTTCTGTTTCTTATTATAATTCAATCATGTCAAATATATGGGCAGCTTGAAAGGAGTGCATTGTTATGGAAAATAGAAAAAACGGATTCAACAAAAGAATCTTACATCTTTGGAACAATACACCTTATCGATGAATCCAAATTTTTCTTTCCAAAAACTCTGGATAAAAGCGTTAGAAAAATAGACAGATTATTCTTCGAAATAGACATAGAAAAATCTCTGGATTTTGATGTTATGTTGTCAATGATGGATAAGGCATTGCTTCCTGAAGGAACCACATTGAAGCAATTAATGAGTCAAGAACAGTACTTGACTCTAGAAAAAAGACTCCAGGAAAAAGGATTACCAATTTCACTTTTTGACAAAATAAAACCAATGTTCATTCAGAGCCTTCTGGGCTCTGGTTCTGAAAGTTCAGATTTGAGCAATGGCAAATCTTATGAAATAGAACTCTTAAAGCTCGCAAAATCCAAAAACATTAAAACTGATGGATTAGAAACAGCCGATTTTCAAATGAGTCTTTTTGATTCTATTCCCTTGCAAGATCAAACAGATTACCTTCTGTCTAGTCTAAATGATTCTGCTCAATTAGAAACGATTGATGTTGGAAGAATGATTGACCTATATACACAACAACATATAGATAGCTTGTATCATTTTATGATTGATGATGAAGGCCTAATTGCTAAATTTGAAGACATACTTATTGAAAAAAGAAATAGATCCTGGATCCCAAAAATCGAGTCTGCCATAAAAAAGGAACGGTGCCTTTTTGCCGTTGGGGCAGGGCATCTTGGAGGACCTATTGGCGTGATTGACTTACTGATTAAATCCGGTTATGTCCTCACACCAATAACTGACTAGTTTTTGTCATTAAGTCACTGATTTTCGTAACTTTGAATGAATACCTGTAATGATGAAGAAATTATTTATAGCCTCAATAGCACTAACACTTTTATTCTATTCTTGCGATTCAGAGAATAAATCAACCTCTGCGCCAAAAGAAGATGACAATCCATCATCAAATATTGGTGAGGCAGAGACTTCTACACATGAGGCCATAAGTTTGGATAAAGTAATCCAGGAATTCCAAAAATGTAAGGAAAATGGTGGTGATAAGACAAGATGCAAAGAATACGTAAGTAAGGCTATTTGCGGATTCTACGAAATAACTGATTTTGTAAAAAAAGATTTACCTGGAGGTTATTTGCCTTATGATGATCTCCTTGATTATGTTTCCTCTTCAGACAGCTGGGAAAAACTGGGAAGAGCCTCTAAACAATCTGTACTTGATGAAGCTCAAAAGAGAAGTAATGCCATGCAGGCAACCATTGCCATCAATGATAAAGAAGGAAGCCGCAATGTGGCCATATTAGTCCCTGGAGAATTGACAAAATCAACTAGTTGGAAATTGAATTGCCCAAGTGTCGCAATGTTGTTTCCAAATAAGCCTGAAAAATCCTTTGTTGGGAAAACACTTAATTACGCTTGGTCAAAGCCAGATAACATTGTGATTTACGCCAAAAAATAACTCATTTAATGAATTTGATGGATAAAGGATATCCAGCAATTTCACCTTTAGAAGCTTTTAGCGTTGCTTGAATAATAAATATAATATCCAATATAGCCACTGCGGCCAAAAGGGGTACACCAATAAATACAAAAATTAAGAAAAACCCGGCAACGTAGAAGATTGCTTTAGTTATGATCCAGTTGGCTACATTCTTACCATGTAAATCAACAAGTTCATTCTCTTTGTTTGACAGCCACATTACTATAGGAGTTGCCAATCCCAATCCAGGTATTAGAAATCCAAAGAACTGCGAAACATGTAAAAGCAGACAATAATTATTCAAACTTAATCCCCAAGGATGATCCTCATCATGCTCTCCGAATAAGTTCATATTATGATTAGGACTTGAAAGAATTTTCTTTTTTTCAGCCTCAAATTCTTCATCCGTAATTGCCCCTTCTTTCTTCAACTTATTCAGCTGCTCTATTTTATCGTATTTTGATGTCATTCAACGTAATTCGTTATTCAATTTTAATATTTTCTTCCCTTTGTTTGACCATCGCAGCCAAATTAACAGAATGAGAACAGCCAGCGCCAGCAACATAAATAAAAGGGTCAGACTCGCTATCATCTGAGCCGGAACCCTGGTTTCCGGTATCAAAATGAATCTTGAATCAGCCGGAAGGCTGTTTCGATAATCACCAAAATATAATGCTTCATTTCTTGCTCCTGAATGAATCATTGCTCCAAAAGGAATCTCTAGATTTTTGGACAACACAGTGTCCTCAATATTTTCACTGATGATATAAAAGTCGTGGATCTCCGTATGCTGAACTTTATACACAATAGCATCCATTCTTATGGGCTCAAATCCGTAAAAGGTCCATATATGGTCGTGAACCTCAAGATGAACTTGCTCCAAGTCCACTTCAGTTTCAATCAAGTAGTTTTGTTCAAAATCATTCATTTTCAGCAATTCGTGAAAAGGAACCTTTTCTGCTAGGCCAAAGGCCGGTTTCCATAACATAATGCTCACAACAGGAACGAGGCCAAGAGAAAACACTAGCGCTATGAACATGCCAATGTATAATCCTATTTTTTTTAATGTATCTACCATAAAATCAAAAAAAGGTCACTCAAGGTGACCTTCATGCGAACTGATATAAAGTTTAAACTACCTCAATCGTTTATCACTTTAGGTCAAAGTAATGTCAAAACCCTATAAACTGATTATCAAATTTATCCCCAAGTACCATACTCTTATCAAAATTACTATTTGATTATCCCGTTTCTCATCAAAGAAACTCAGACTTGCCCAAATATTCTTTATCGTCAGCATAGATGAAAAGACAAGCCCCATTCTTGACCTGCTCGATAATATCATAACCCAACGGTTCTGGAATAGCTGGACAACCCCAGCTTTGTCCCATTACTTGATTTTCCTCTAGATAATCTGTTCCAACATAGTCGGCCGTGTGAATCACAACCCAACGATCTCTGGCAGCATCATTAAAATCTTTTTCCAGACCATCCAATTTGACAGAAAGGCCATGTTTTCCAAAATAGGTTTCTGCGGTTGTATAAAAACCAAGACTACTTTGTTTTGAGCCTGGTATATTGGAAAATGACCTAGCCATCTCAAATCCACTGTTCTCCCCGTGAGCCACATAGGTATAATGAGACAGCTCACTTGCTTCCAAATCTAATACCAGAAACCTCTTTTCTACACTCGGCTTTGTGAAATCAACAATAATTAACTTCTCATTTTCGGGGTTAATTTTTTGATAACCCTGCATGGCATATCTGAAAATATAATGATCAAGTTTACCTTCAAGGTTCATCCTCTCATATAACAAATCAACCCCCAAACCCTTGGGTGATAGGCGCAACATTGGTGCTTTTTTTTGACATGCTACGCAAAACAGCACTATTATGATGATAGTTAATAATCCAGATTTCATCAACTATTTGTCTGTGTCAAAGAATTTTGAAGACTTGAAATAAGCATCATGTTTAGCATAGATATAAAGACAAGCTTCGTCTTTTATATCATCAATTATTTTCAGTCCAATTTCAGTAGGCAAAGCTGGACAGCCCCAACTTCTACCTAAATACCCATTCGTCTTTACAAAACTGTTATTCGCATATGTGGCAGTATGTATTACAATCGCCCTATCCCTGGCATTATCGTTGATTCCTTTTTCCAAACCGTCTAGTTTCAATGACAGTCCGTGCTTTCCATGATAAGTCTCGGCAGTCAGAAAGAAGCCTAACGAGCTTTTTTTAGAACCTGCTTTGTTAGAAAAATCTGTTGGTTTAATGAAACCAGAATTCTTTCCGTGTGACACTAAAGTATTGTAAATGAGGGTTTCTCCTTTGACATCAATAACAAAAAGACGCTTTTTAGTAGAGTTTTGGCTATAATCAATGATAATCAGTCTTTCATTTTTTGGTGAGATGGCAAAATAACCCGACATCGCTTGTTTAAAAATATCAAAATCCAATCGTCCCTTTAGGTCCATTTTTTCAAATAGAGAATCAATTTGAACAGATTGTTCGGAAGACAATTGTTTGATGTTAATCTCTGAAGAACAATTTGAGCATATGCTCAAAACCAAAAAAACAAGTATGATGGAACGGAAAACTTTCAATTTACTTTCTAGTATAAACCAACCAATTGGATTGGCGTTTAGTTTGTGTCTTAAATTTACCCAAAATTAATCGTCCTCTCATAGTTTTAACCCAGCCTTCGTCCCAAGCCCCCATATCCATGTAAATTGCATTTCGTGTCCCTAAAGCGGCTAATTGCTTTGCAAATTCATTCATCGTAATACTAGATTCATTCTCCACTATAGCCCATTTTCCATTTGAGAATTCTACCAACGCCCTTCTCTGAAACTTATTATTATCCTGAAACTTCTCAGGCGAGTGATTTGAGACCAAACAAGTTTGTTGAAATGCATATTTGAGATTAGGTAACTCCTCACTGATTAGTTCAGCCAATGATACTCTATTCACTTTCCTAATGAAGCAACTATCGTTAATATTCATGAAAACCCCTTTCAAAGAAGAATTGATTTTGTTTGCATTAAATAATTTGGAATCAGAACAAAAAAGGCCATCTACACTATTGTCGGCTAAATTGGTATATGCAGCCGGAACGCAAAGTGCTACTTCTGAAGATGCAGAAGGACGTTCTAACCTCGTTTCTATTCCAAAGCTGTCCAAATGAAATACTTTGTACATGTCGCTATTAACCTCAATTGTGTCAATTCTGACTTCAGGGACATTGAGACTCATTCTTGGGACAAATCCTGTGAAATAGAACAATAGAACTAAGAAACCTGCAGCAATAATCTTGAACCCTACTTCCAATAGTTTGATTTTCAACTAAAAATAAAAAAGCAGTAGAGATCTTGAACAAAAAATTTGTTAAAATTTCTTATTACCGTTCAATTCAAAAAACCGACCGCTTACAGATTTTTATACTTTTTATATAAGGTTTTGCAAAATATTCCGTTGAATTATAAGAAACCAACTAAAATTGATGCTATGAAGCAATCGAAAACAACATGGGAGATGAAATCAAATCTTGCAATCAAAGTGGAAAAGGCTGTTTCACAAAAGGAGTTTATCAACCAATTCATTCCGTTGAATGGTAATACAAGCTCTGAATATCTGAAAACCTTAAAAATTCTCAGAAGCCGTGAAAATTAGCCCTTTTGTTTGCTCAACCGATTGAGTCAGTATTTTCGCAAGAATACTGTTTCGGTGAACTAACTGCCTTCTAGCGTTGGATGAAAAAGATCTGACGCTTTTTTTATGCATTTTTACCAAATGAATGCAATAGAGAAAATCCTCAATAACGAATCTTCGAAAATTGCCGTTCGAGATCAATATGATTCCTTGAGCTATTGTGAATTAAACAACAAGGCCTCGAATCTGAGTTCCAAAATTAATGGGCAACGAAATGTTCTATTATTGGTCCAACCTGGCGTCCAATATTCGATAGGGTTCATGGCCATACTGAAAGCAAAATGTGCCGTTGTGCCTTTATCTCCAGATCATACCTTTAGAGAATGGAAGTATATTGCGGATGACACAGAAGCCGCATTGCTCATCTACGATAAGCAGAACTTTAATGAACAACTGGTTCAATATTCGAAAAAGAGTTTGTGCATCGATGACATGAATTTAGATCTGGAATCAGGTCCAAATGATCAAGTACATAAAATTCAACCTAAGGACAATGCATTAATACTATATACAAGTGGCACCAGTGGAAAACCGAAGGGAGTTCCTTTGAGTTATCAAAATCTTGATGCTACCATAAAAGGGCTCTCAGAAGCTTGGGCCTGGTCAGAAAATGATGTTATTCTCAATGTTTTACCAATGCATCATACTCACGGAATATTGAACATCTTTTTATGTGCCCTCACTAATTCGGCCCTTTGCGAATTTTCACCAAAAGCCAAGCCTAGTAAGATTCTCGATAAGCTAAGATCCAAGAAATTTACTGTTTTCATGGCAGTACCCACTATTTATAATCGGCTCATTCAAGAAATTGAAAAAGAAAATTATAACTCAAATGGATTGAAAAATGACTTAAACGCAATGAGGTTAATGGTTTCAGGATCTGCAGCCTTACCAGTGAGAGTTTTGGAAAAATGGAAACGTTTATCAGGTCACTTTCTCTTGGAAAGATACGGCATGACAGAAATTGGCATGGCACTTTCCAATGATTATTTAGGAGAACGTGTAGCTGGAAGCGTTGGCAAACCACTCCCTGGTGTTTCTATTAGATTGATAAATGAAGATGGTGAAGCAATAGACAAAGAAAATGTCAGTGGTGAGATACAAATAAAAGGAACTAACGTATTCAAAGGTTACTTAAATAATCCAGAAGCCACTCAAAAGTCATTTACCCCTGATGGTTGGTTTAAGTCTGGTGACATCGCTTTTCGTCAGAATGAAAGATACTTTATCATGGGAAGAAGGTCCATTGATATCATTAAATCAGGAGGATACAAAATTTCAGCATTGGAAATCGAAAACTGTTTATTGGAACATGAATTGATATCCGAAGCAGCTATCATTGGAGTTGAAGATGAAGACTGGGGCGAAAAAATTGTGGCCTACCTGGTCGTTAAGAAAAGTCTTAAAGATCAAGATCTTAAGTCTTGGTGCAAAAATAAAATGGCAACGTATAAGGTCCCAAAAGCCTTCGTTGAAACATCTCGTTTTCCCAAAAATGCCATGGGAAAAGTGCAAAAAAAAGAACTAAAGGCTCACTTTACAAAGATCAATTCAGTTCGGTAATTTTTGTATTTTTCCGAATCAAATTGAACGTGAATTCACGATGATTTATGTTTAAATCCTACAACTATGAGAGCTTTAGTCATATCTGGAGGAGGGAGTAAAGGGGCGTTTGCTGGAGGTATCGCTGAGTATTTAATAAATGAAGAAAAAAGAGACTATGATCTCTACGTTGGCAGCAGTACAGGAAGCCTGTTAGTTTCTCATCTCGCACTAAAAAAAATAGACGAGATTAGAGAGATTTATACAAATGTGACGCATAGAGACATTTTTAAGATTTCTCCCTTTCGAGTTAAAAGACATGGTGATCAATACAACATTAGCATCAACCACTTCAACACATTCCGGTCTTTTATATCGAAAAGAAAGACTTTTGGAGACAGCTCAAACCTACGAAAACTAATTTCCAATTGCATCACAAAGGATCTTTACAAGGAACTCCAGGCATCATCTAAAGAAGTTATTTTTACCGTATCCAATATCACGAAGCAAAGGGTAGAATACAAATCCTCGAAGGATCAGGCCTATGAAGATTATTGCGATTGGGCTTGGGCTTCAGCAAACCTTATACCTTTCATGAGTCTCATGCAAAAAGATGGCTTTGAATATGCAGATGGAGGTTTTGGTAGCCACACACCAATACGAGGTGCTATTCTCAATGGAGCCACTGAGGTTGATGCTATTATTTTAGAACCAGAAAAAAAGGATGACAATACTCCCTTTTCGGAAAACCCTTTTGATAGTCTGCTATCAGCTTTTGGTTTTATGATGAATCGAATAAGTCAAAATGACCTTATTATTGGTAAGTTGCTCGGTAGTAACAGAAAAATTAACATCAGACTCTACTTCACACCAGGAGTCTTAATCGAAAACTCACTCGTATTTAAGACTGATGAAATGAAGAAATGGTGGAAAGAAGGTTTTGAATTCGCCCAAAAAAATGACCCCATTTGTCACCATTTAGATTAACTTAGAAATATGAAATTATCCTTAATCCTATTATTGCTATTTACAACTATATTTCAATCAAATGCACAACTCTTTACTGTGGGCGGGGGTGCTACATACGCCATTAACCAAGAACTTACAGGTGTTAACTTGAGAACTTATGCTAATTCAGGACATGCCTTCAGTTTTGGTCCTGAATTCTCGTTTTACCCAGAACAAACTGTGCAAAGAGATTCCTTTGATATTAAAGCACAACTCATGGATGTCAAT
>JALEGO010000203.1 GCA_022763165.1 Flavobacteriales bacterium | reverse complement strand
TTCATCTCTTTGGCCAATTAATATGGGGACTAAATTTGGACGGATTTGCTCTTGAAAATACTCGCTAACAAATTGTTCTTGTTTTTCGGTTAGTTTCCCCTCATCAACAATAAAAACATTTTCCCTTTCAAGCAGTTTAATCAACTCATGATAGAGTTGTTCAAATTCGTTTTCTTGCTTAATTACGATTTTTTGGATGGCCTCTAAAACAAGTGCTGGATCCTCATCAAGCTTTGAACGGTCTTTTTTCTTAAGGCTTAACAGTCTTTTTTGAGACGCCACTCTTACTCTGAAAAACTCATCACGATTATTTGAAAAAATGGCCAAAAACCTCAACCTTTCGAGCAGTGGTACTGTGGGATCCGCAGCTTCTTGCAAGACCCTTTCATTGAACTTCAGCCAACTAATCTCTCTATGTACATGTAATTCATCAAACACTATTCAAAGCCCTGTTTGGTTTTAAATAAAAGGCTAATTTACCCTTTTTCTTACTGATTTCGGTCCAGCTATCAATCTGAAAATTAATTTTTACCGTGCCTGTTGTAGCAACTTTTTCAAGATCAAGATTAGCCAATCGATTGACCAAATTTGTGAATGAAGGGTCGTGACCAAACATCATGATGGTGTCAAACTCGTCTGAGGTCCTTTCAATCAACTCCATTAAATCGATCAAATTAGCACTATAAATTTCAGAATGAATGGCTAATCGATACAATGGGTAGTCCAACAACCTACTAAATATGATTGCCGTATGCAGCGCTCTGGTGGCAGGAGATGACAACATTAAATCAGGAACAACTTCTTTTTCCTTGAGTTTTGAGGCAATATCGTAAGCATCAAAAATCCCTCTTTCCTTAAGAGGACGATCAATATCCTCAATAAACTTATCCTTCCAAGTAGATTTGGCATGTCTAGCGACTATAACAGACTTCATTTCCTTTGAACTTAAAGTGGCCTACATTCGAAACAATCAGCCATTGAGGCAAACTTATCATTTAAAAACGAAAAGGCCTTCTGAAGATCGGCTTCATCGTCCTTTACATACATAAAAACTGCATTTTCCGTAAACAATGAAAAGGCATAGCTTACTGTATAGCCCAATTCATTATTTTCTAAAAAACTATTGAGTTCATCAACTTTTGTAAAATCAGATGCTTCTCTTATTTGTAATGTAAAACAGCGCTCTGCAGGTTCATGTGGGTCCATAAGACGATTTTGACATGAAATTGCTGAAAATCATCTTATTTCGCTTAAAGTTAAAGTTAAGATATCATGAAACTTAGGCGCCCATCAATTGAAGGGGTAGCCCTGAAGGGTCAAGATTCACTAATATTTCACGAATCTTGAAACCAGTTTCCGCTGAGGAACTTCGATAATGTAAGCTCCTTTTGGAAGCATCGAAACATCTACTTTTATCATTTTATTTCCCGCAATTCTCTGGTTCAACATCAATCCCCCTAAACTGTTATAAACCAATATAGAACCCACAATATCATCTTCAAAAGACAAGTTTAAAATGTCTACTACTGGATTTGGGAAAATACTGAGTTTATGATCCGCATATTCTTTGATATGAACGGGTCCTATCGTTGTATCGTATTGAAAGGTTGCTCTATAACCAGTACTTCCTGTGGCGTCAGTAGTGAAAATCGTCAAAACCGAATAATCCTTTGCCTTTGCAAACCATTCATATTTATTGTTTTCAATGATAGCGGGATTAGTAGTGTTATAGGGAGGTGGAAACCCACCTAAAAAAGCTGGCGGAATAAGATTCCACCCAGGGCCTAATATCGGTGAAATCATGAATAGAGAATCTATTCTGGTTTCAACATGCCAACGTCTTAAAGTGTTCAATGTATCAGAAAATAACACTAAGTCTCCATACCCATCATACTGATCAGAAACCGTAGTTTGTGAGGTTACACGAATGGAGTCTACTTGAACAGGTAAACCAGATAAGCCAAAATCAGAAGGAGTGCCAGTTAGCGTGAAACCACCGACATCATTATCCGAATCAAGGTAATTTGCAGGAAAACTTAGTTGAGTAACGGCATTGTCAAATTCCACCTCAACGGGTGTTCCTAAACCAAAAAGATCTCCGGAAAGGCCAACAAAATCAGCCGCGCTAGTGGTAATATCAAAATAGGAATAAGTATTTGATCTTTCCAAAACAGCATTTGAGAATTGACTGCTACCAGGCCAAGGGCTGTTGGCGGGATCAATAATAGCTATAGTATCCTGAAGGTCGATTTGCAAATTAGAATAATTCCAAAACTGATTTGCTCCACCAGAGCCTGTCATGGGGAGATTTAAGTTGTTCGAATGATTGAGTTTAATGGTGTCCCCAATTATTCCAAAATCAAGAAGGTCAATACTTATTTGAGCCTGAGCAAAAGTTAGGCAACAGGATAGAATAGCTCCGAATGCTGTAGATTTAAAGATCATTGTTGTTGTGGTTTTTTCAAAACTATAAAGACTTAGCTATCTAAACCACATTTGATTGGAAAAAATCAAAACAAAAAAGGGAAGCAAAGCTTCCCTTTTTTCCAAAACATAATGAATATGTTAACAATTAAGTAACTATCAATATTCTTATTTGTCAGCGCAAGTTACCGCACCGTACTGACCCCATTGGTCTGATAAATCAGTTTCAAGGTCTTCGTTAAATTTCTTTCCACAAGACTCAGCTGATTTTTGAATTCCACCGTTATCGAAGTAAGTACATTCAACACACTTGCTGCAAGAAGTAATTCCAAAAGCCATCATTCCTGCAAATGCTATTGCTACTAATTTTTTCATGATTTCAATATTTTAAGTTTATTGTTAAACTATAATTAAAGTCCTTTTGTCCATCCAGATGTCCAATCATCAGAAGCAGAAACGGCTCCTTTGTAAGTAGCACCTGTAAACCAAGAACCAAGATCAGCTGGATTCTTTGCTTTGTTAGCAACAGTTCCAATGTAACCATTCAATGCCGGATCTACAGACTCATTGTTAGTATCAGATGTAGGCTCAAAAGAAGCACAATCCTTCCAATCAGTTCCATTGTTAAAAGAAATTGAGTTGGTAACAACCAAAGATCCATCATTCATGTTATTCTCAGACTGAGTATCAGAAACTCTGATTCCATTCTTTGGAAAATTTGCAACAATTGCATTGTAGATCTTTCCTTTAGTACCTTCCCTTAATCTCATTCCAGTATTTTCGCTGTCACCATCATTAACACCAACTAATGTGATATTAGATAAAGTCGGCTCAGAATAAGGCGTTGCAGCATTATTATCGCCATTGTTATCAGCTTCAATTCCTCTATCGCCACCAGTAGAACCTTGCATAGCAACCCAGAATTGGCCGTTTCCTCTCCATCCGTGAGTCCAATCGTAGCTATCATCCTCGATACCAGAAGAAACAGCATACTTCAAGCTAACAGAACCTCCGAAAAATTCGAATCCATCATC
>JALEGO010000202.1 GCA_022763165.1 Flavobacteriales bacterium | reverse complement strand
TGAGATTGGTGTGGGTACCACATCCCCTGATGCTAAATTCAATGTAGGCGAAACATCTGGAGCCAACATTCTATTGACCAGAGAAGATGTAACAACTAACACAAATGATCTCTTAGGACAAATCAAATTTGGCTCAACAGATGGAGGTGTATCCACAGTTGATGAGTCTGTGATGTTGAGAGCCTACGCATCTGAAACTCATGGATCAGGTGACAAAGGAGGGTATTTTACAATAGAGACTAAAACTACAAACGTTAACGGAAACCAAGCGGCCACCGAAAGGTTGAGAATCGCAGATAACGGTGCTATAACTATTAGTGATTTAGCCGATGGAAGTACACGTATGGTTGTAGCCAGTGCAACTGGTGTTTTAACAACGCAGCCAATAACATCCGAAATATCGATTTGCGAATTTTTACTTTCAGAGGCCGTAAGCAACGGTGGGCAAGAAGTGGCGTTTGTCGTACCTTCAAATCTTAATGGTAGAACATTGGTTGCTGGTGTAGCAAAAGGTATGACTGGAGCAGGAACTTGCACAGTCACTGTTTACCGCAACGGATCTAGCGTGGGTTCTATTACAAATGTTGGAACTACTCATCAAACAGCTACAGGATGGAGTACCGCTGTTTCAACCGGTGATTTGATCACGGTCGGCACTTCAGCGACTTCAGGTACGCTAAATGGATTAACTGTAACGATTTCTGCACAATAAGATGAATATCAACATGAGATTCGTACATACTCTGATATTGGTTTTAAGCTCAACTTTGATCTTTGGTCAGACCATTTATACAGTGAGAAAAAAATCAGCTGGTGTGGACATTGAAATCGCAATGTCAACAAATGATTATGTTTATCATGCTTATTATCCAGGTACAAGCAATCATACTGCAGACGTAATAGAGATTACAAATGGTAACTCTTTAAATGCAAGATGCGACTGTGAGCTATACGAGGATGGTGTGTTGGTAGAAAACAATACGCAAACCAGACATTTTGCTACTTTAGACTATGTAGAACAAAATGGTTCTAGCTTCTCAAGTGGTGGTTATGTCAACTGGATTCAGTTAAACACTTGGAACGGGTCTGTAGAGGGAACTATCTCTATAGACATGAACCCTTCAACGACTCCATACCTTTCGGGACCAGCTGGAACAGCTGCAGCAGCAAATCTAACCTATACTTTTCCCAATATGGCCACTTTTGCAAGTGCGCTTCAAATTGTGTTGAGAAATGGATTAGCAGCAAATGGTTATACCTATAGCAATATTTCAATTTCCATGAGTAACCCTTGGAGAATATCAATCACATCTGAAATAATTGACAACCCAACAACTAATGTAGCTGGGTTCACTCTTGCTGGAGCAAGAATGCAAATGAGCTACTCTCCTTCAGGTGGTGCCTTGACCACCGGTTTACAAGGAGTAGGTCCAAATCAAAATGTAAGTGGTGATTTCCCATGTAAAACAAACTATGTTAATCCAGTTCAATATTTAGGATCAGGATCTGGCTACGGTTCTGTATTTGGATGTTGTTATTTACGGGCAGGAGACTTTGATTTAGGAGCCTGGCTTCAACCTTTAGTATTCAATTCTAAATGGTATAATTACGTGTACATTGACCCTGCGGCAACTGATCTGAATCCCGTAAATGTAACCACAGCTGACTTAACAGTCACTTTTAATACCGCCTGTACCAGCCCAAGCTATAACTGGGAAGGTTTAGATGGCGCATTTTGGCAAACTGTTGGTACAGGTTCTAGTGTCAAAGTTCAAACTGGAGATGGTGGTCAATATCGTGTAGAAGTGACCTGTAATGAGGGAACTTACGTTTCACCAACGGTAACACCCTAATCTATTTTTTTGTTAGATGAATCAAGTAATGATCGGCAAATGCTGACATGAAATTGAAGCCCAACCTTTTTTCTAAAAATAAAAGGATCTTTAAGGCTTTAGGTCTATTCTTGAAGAACTTCTCCAAATAGGATGGGGGAATAAAGAGACCAATAGGTTTCTTAGCCTTCAATACAAATCGTGACTTAAAGAAATCATAAAACTCTCCAGGATTATAGTAATTGGTTCGCGTCAAAGCACCTTCATAGTTCACAACAACTTTGCTCTTTAGTCTTCTAAAAACAGATTTAAAATCTCTTTTATAGATGAAATATAAAGATTCCCAAATGCAATACCTTGGCATAACGACCGTAACAAAGTGCCCCCCAGGTCTCAAATAGTGTCGAACAACTGCCGATAATTGATCAAAATAATCTTCATCAATGCAGTTAAATCCTCCAAAATTGGAATACACAAGGTCAAACTTTTGCTTAAATGACTTTTTGGTAAGTTCTTCAATATTGATACACTGTACCACTATTTGGTTTTCAAGCTTGTTTTTAAGGACTTTCTTTTGGGTGACTTTAACCATTTTACCAGAAGCATCACTGGCTAGCACTGTGTGACCCTTCTTTGCAAACCAAACAGCGTCCTCTCCAGTACCACAATTGAGCTCAAGGATTCTTAATTTCTCACCTTTATCTAGTTGATCCATATAGTCCCAAACCAAGCCACGCTGAAGCTTACCTATTTCAGAATAGGTAAAATCCCGATCGTAAGCCTCTGCTATTTTATCAAAAAACTTATTCACAAATGAATCTTGCACTGTTTGAGTTTAAATTTATAGTAATCCTTGTATATACTATAATAACTGATTTTTGCGGCCTCGAGGGCCAATTTTTTAAAAGATAAATTATTTAATCTTCGATTCATCATAAGCTCCTTAGACTTTTTCAACCTAAACTTCTTGTGAATATACCTATGCAAGTCCCTGTATACATGAGACTTGTATGTTCCTTCAAACATCATATCTAAATCATCTGAATCTGTCCAATTTGCCTTGTTTTCGAGGTCATTTTGAACCCGCTCATAGAACTTTGTCCCAGGTAATGGATAGGACACGGAAATTCCGATATCTGCGGGATTTAAATGCTCAATCATATCCACAGTAGATTTCAGATCTTGTTCCGTTTCTCCCAGGTAGCCCAATTGAATGAAAAAACAGGGCTTAATACCTTCTTGCTTGAGTAACTCTGTGGCCTCTGAAATTTGTTCTACAGTTGTTCCTTTGTCCATAGCATCAAGGATTTTCTGAGAACCAGACTCAGCTCCAATCCATACTTCCTTGCACCCGGATTTTGCAAGATCACGGATGTTCTCTTCTTGTAACAATAGATCAGCCCTTGATTGAATCTTATATTGGAAATTCAATTGCTTACTTTCAACTTCATTAGCAAATTCATGAACCCAACTCTTCTTCAAACCAAAAATATCATCACAGACCCAAAAATGATGAACATCATAAGTTTCAATCAAAAATTCAATCTCTTCGATGACATTATGAACAGTTCTGGAATTATATCGATTTCCATATATTGGTTTTGCACACCAATTGCACTTGAAAGGGCAGCCTCTTGTAGTACTGAGGTTTAACGAAAAATAGCCATGCTTTTTTAGCCATATTTCTTTGTAAGGAGCAAGATCTATCATATCCCATGCTGGCATTGGAATACTATCTAAATCCCTTAAAATTGGTCTCTTGGCATTCTTTTGAACAACTCCATTCCCGATGTATATTATTCCTTGAATTTCGCTTAAATCTTGGGCCATTTCGAGCCCTCTAACGAGCTCAACAACAGACTTATCTGCTTCTCCATCAATCACAAAATCAGCACCATTTTGAAGATACAGCTCTGCATGATCGGATGCATCAGAACTTGACACTATCGTTTTCTTTCCCAAACCTCTAGCATATTGCAACAACTCAAAAGCAATATGTCTCATATCTGTCAAGCACATTTTTGTCAGATAGTTAAACCCATCCTCATAGACAAGGAAAATCTCAGATGGAGACTTTTGAATTTCAAGCTTTATCTCAGTTAAATCATCTGTTAGCCCATTGTCAAAAAACTCAACCTCATGATTATGTGATTTTAAAATTGAACATGCGTACAGTGTTCCAAGGGGTGGGTATGGCTGCATATTCTTCCACTGCTTTTTGTCGAGTGGATATTTATAGCTCTGCGTGATGAATATTTTCGCCATCCCACAAAATTAAGGATAAGTTTCTCATTGAATAGGCATATCTTCGTTTGAATTGAGTAAAAATGCCAACCGCCTGATGCGAAAGAAATTTCTTTCAAATGTCATTTTAATTGTTTTCATTAATCTTTTGATTAAACCCCTATGGATCTTTTTGATTGACCGAGGGGTGCAAAATAATCTTGGACAAGTTGATTATGGCTCTTTTTTTGCTTTATTCAACTTCACATATATCTTCCAGATTTTATTGGATTTGGGCATTACGAACTTCAACAACAAAAGGATTGCTCAAAACACAAAAGTTCTGAACAAATACTTTTCTGGGTTAGTGAAAATAAAGTTTGGTTTGGGCCTGGTATACATAATCATCGCTCTGAGTACTGGGCTTATTTTGAACTATTCAGCAGGCCAATTCAAAATTCTATTGTTACTGTGTATCAATCAATTCTTATTGCTTTTCATACTCTTTTTAAGGAGCAATATCTCCGGACAAATGAAATTCAGAGCGGAAAGCCTTTTTTCAGTAATGGATAAAGTCCTAATGATCTTGATTTGCGGAGCCATGCTTTATATTCCTATGTTTAAAAAATATCTTTCCATAGAATCATTTGTACTTGCTCAAACCGCATCCTATGTACTTACTGCGTTTGCTGCCTGGTTGACTGCTCTAAAGGGGCAGAAGAAAATCACTTTACATTTTAGCAAGGCTTTTGTTATCAGCACCCTGAAGAGCAGCTTGCCTTACGCACTTCTTGTATTTCTTATGTCTGTATATAACAAAGTTGGTCCGGTAATACTTGAAAGATTTTATGATAATGGAAAGGAGTTGACCGGATATTTCGCTCAGAGCTATAGGATTCTAGATGCTTATATGATGATCAGCATTCTGTTTATCAATCTGCTCTACCCACTTTTTTCGAACTTACTTCACCAAAAGAAACCGGTAAATGGAATTATGAGTATGTCACTCAGACTATTGCTTGTACCCACTCTACTATTAATTGTTATTGGTTTTTTTTATGGCCAAGAATTAATGGAAATGCTTTATTGGAACAATACAGAAAATGTACAAAGGCAATTCTTCTTGGTGATCTGCATTTCCTTGCCAATATTGATGATTAACATTTTTGGAACCCTTTTAACAGCCAATGGAAACCTCAAGCAGCTCAACTGGATTTCATTCGGTGCCGTCTTAATCAATGTCTTACTATGTTTTCTGCTCAGAGGTTGGTTCAAAGGCGATCTGAGCATTGCCATAGCGCTTCTTGTTTCGCAATCGTTTGCTGCACTAGCGCAGGTTTACTTGGTCTTTAAGAAATTCAACCTTAAACCTGTTTCTCGTCTTTCTTTGAAAATACTGAGCTATTTGTGCATCATCTGCGGCTTGGCATACGGCCTTAGCTTCTTAAATTATGGTTGGATTATTCAGGTGGTGATTCTCTCTTTATTTGCTTTGTTAACAGCTTCTATATTCAAAATTCTATCCTATAAAGAAATAAAGAGTTGGCTTTCACAATCAGATTAACTAAGAATGGTTCCCTGCTCTAATAGCTCTACTCCTTTAAGTCTTTTCTCCAGCCCTTCAAGTACTATTTTTTGATAATCAACAGGAAAATGATTTGAGATGTTTTTTTCTGATTTAAACTGATGGTTAAATCTTTCTTTAGACAACTTCTTGAACTTTTTTCTCTTGTGCCTAACATGTAAATTATGACATGCTTCTTCAAGTTTTTTCCCCAGTACGCCCTTAAACAGAAATTCTATAAAGCCCTTCATCCATACAAAATATGGCCTCACAACTAAGTCAATATCTCTTTTCCGAAAATTTGGATAGAAATCTGTCGTCCATTTATTCGCATCTAGAAAATCACCAGCTAGCTGCAAGTTATAGGTTGGAATCAAATATGTGATCTCTGTTGCTGTAAAGTGATTTCTATTCTTAATATGCAGATTGTCATCCGACAAGAAGAAATTAACACAGAAGTACTTTTTTGAATTTAGAAGGGCGGTTTTCTTAAACAATATCAATAGCGTTTTCGCTAACCACATCCTTCCTTTTGACGTGATTATAAAATAGTCAATATCGCCATCTTTTTCCATTGTCATTTTCGAAAGAGACCCAGATATAAAAACACATCTAACAAATGGGAATGAAGCAATAATTCTTGACATGCGTTTCGCTTTGAGCAAGTATGTTTTTGCACGTTCTTCCTTTGAAACTCTGTCTTCAACTGTATTTTCCTTCCCCTTAGTAAAAATGAACCCATTTCTTTCAGAAATAATGCCTTCAGCCTTTAATGATTCGATTTGTACTTTGAGCACTTCTGGAAGAACATTCTTGATTCCAATATTCTCTGCTATTTCATCAATTTTAAGGGGATGCTTAAAAATATCAAAATAGAAGATGACCTTTAAAATCTCCTTTTTTATCGTGATATTTTCATTTGACTTCATTAGAACTTCTAGCAAGAATAAGACTGTAAAGGAACGAAAATAAAACAATTCCGAGTTGTTTTTGGAGAACAGATTCCGTCAAAAACCAAATTGTCATACTCGTTATTGAGATTAACAAAAAATAGTCGCTGGATATCAATGTTTTAATAAATGCAGAGACCATAATTATCAGCAATATGATTAAAGCGATTATGCCTGCTTGACTCGTAATTTGCATGTATTGATTGTGGTAGTTATAGTTGAAATAACCCGTATCATTAAATTCTTCATTCCCTATGTATAAATTGTAATCAATAATTTTCTGATTCAGTCTATCCTGAAAATCTCCAATACCATGACCAATAATCATCTGTTTTCCATGAAATACATCTTCGACCCCAGCTCTTAAGAGAAATAATCTTATGCTCAAACCATCGAACCGTGTATTGTAATCAAAATGATCACCTAGGGCAATATTAACATTGCTGATGTCAATATCCTTAACTCGTTCTCTTACTGGAGAAAGCAAAAGAATTGCCAGACAACTTACTGCAAAGGTCAGAATCGTTAACACCTTTAATTTTCTAGGAACTCTTGTATAAAAAAACCCCATTGCGACAATCGCAATGATCGTCAAGAAAATTTTTGAGGCTAAAAAAATTAAAGTCAGCAATATGGGGATGCCAAGTATAAAATTAGCGACTCCATTCTTCCTAAAAGGGATCCAAAAAAGTGCTAGTGTAAGCAATAAAGACAAATACACAGCATGAGCGTTGATTGCATTTGACAAATCATGATGAACAGGCAATCGATGAAAATCAATGTAGGCCAAAATAGCAATTACGATCAAAAACAAGCTTACCACAACTGCCCCTAACAACAAGGCATCAAAAAAAACGCGTTTTACTTGCTCCATATGGCTTCTGGACAAGCTGAGTATTATAGGAAATACCACTAAAGAGGCCTTTCGCTCCAATTCAAATTGACCCTCGTTCAGATTTTCTGTCCATATTAAACTCAACGTTAAATAACCAAAGAGTGCCAAAACTGGCCAAAGTTCTTTTTGGAATTTAAAGGTAGCTCCACTTTTGATAAAGCTTATAAGACTAGCCAAACCAAGAAAATAAATTGCGAACAGATTGGCTTTTAGTGGAAGGAAAAGACTCAAGGCAAATAATCCAACAGCCAGTGACAAGAGTTTAGGAATATAACTTTGAACTTGAATCATCAGAATTGACGATCTAGCAATACTTCATTCACCTCGGGTTGTGCAGCTCGCTCATATTTCAACCCTAATTTTTCATAGAAAAACTTCTCGTACATGTCAGCAATGTTGTCCCAGTTGTACAATGAATGCAGCCTGTTTTGACCGTCATCTATATCTTCTTCAAACAGCGACCTCTGAACTCGAGATAAATCGACAAAGTCGTCCTCAGATTTAAAGTATAGATGTTTGTCTCTGAGTACTTCTCGGTTAAATTGATTATCATGAGCGCAAATTAAACAGCCAGAAGCCATGGCATCCAAGAGAGAAGGGTTTGTACCGCCAACGGAATGACCATGATAATATAACCGACATCCTCTTCTGATAGACTCTAGTTCACCTTTGTTATAAATTCCCTCTAAGAATACAACCTTACTTTGTTCGTATTTGCCTTTTAAATAAGTTCCATAGTCATTCGTGGTATTGCCAATGATGATTAGGGGTAATGTATTCTTACTTTTAAGATGGCCCTGTATGATCAATTCCACATGATTTTCTGGTTCCATTCTACAAATTACCAAGTCATATTCATTCTTCGGATACTGAAAACGTCCCAAACTGGCCTCACAATTGACATCTGCACCGTAAGGAATATAGGTCAATGGTTTTTGATACTTATGCTCTAGATATTCTTTGATCTCCATTGCATCAGCAACATGATCATCAAAAAAACGCATGGCCAAGAATTCTGAAAATCGTAAAAACCTCTTTACAATGCTGTTGTATTTATTTCTTTTCCATTCCAGACCATCCATATTTATTACATGATGGCTCTTTTTGTCTAAAAAAGGGAACCAAATTGCACTACTTGTATAGCCCAAATGCAGCGTAATATCAAAGTCTCTTGACTTTGCATCTTTTATACAATTGAAATCATAAATAAACTGTCCAAAGGTCCCATACTTGTTCTCAGGATCTTTACACGAAACTATATTTACGTTTTTCCATTTGGGTAATTTGTAGGGGTGAAGGCTGGAATTGTATACTGTGACTTCATGACCCTTATTGGCCAACACATGAGAAAGGTATTCAGCACACTGTTCGAAGCCTCCGTAGTTGTTGGGGATCCCTCGACAGCCAAGAATTCCTATTTTCAATTTCTCATTCATGCTAATATCCCCTCATAAACCTTTAGCGTCTTTTTGGCGGCTTCCTGCCAGGTATAATTTTTCAAAATAAAATTAGACAATGTTTCATCAAATGGTCTTTGAAACGCATTTAGAATTGCGAATTTAATTGAATCTACGCTTCCAGGATCACAATATTCGGTAAAATCCTTGAAATAGTCAGAAGAATCTCCAAATTTCGATATGACAAGGTTACACCCACAAGCTCCCGCCTCTAAAGAGCTGAGCCC
>JALEGO010000201.1 GCA_022763165.1 Flavobacteriales bacterium | reverse complement strand
TTATGCCAATAGATCGAAAACGAGTATCAGAAGCACAGGAATTTTAGGATGTTACAGTGGGGCTGATATAACAGGATCTTCATCATCATGGATTGATTCTTATATTGAAGCGGTAGAATCTTTCTCCATCAAGGCGAAGGTGAAAATCTTTAATTGGTATGACTGTGGTGGAGAACGCTATAACATGAGCGACTCTGCGGACTACAATTTCTCATTTTATAATGCGGAGACCGTTAATTTTTCGAATAGTAGAATGACGGGGAATCTTGGAAGAAAAGGGCGATTCTTCTTGAGCAATGTTAATAGCTTTTCTTTGAATCAGTGTACCTTCAGTGAATCTCCGGAATATTTAATAGTTTCTGACTCTTTATATCCTTCAAGTGTTTTAATCGCGAATAACACTTTTAACACCACAAAAGACAACGACTACACCAGAAAAATAGCTGAAAAGATTGGTGGAATTGATCGATTAATTGCTTACGGCAATTCTTGGGATCCACCAGTTGATAGTATACCAAAGGAAATATCATTTAGAGGAAATTTCCCTCAATTAGATCAATATCAAAGTCATTTAAACCAATCCTTAGCCAGTGGGCAAACAATCATCCAAGATGACATCTTTTTTAGTAATTCAAAAATTTCTGGTCAACGAGAAAACCTATTCACCTGGTCCGAAGCTCTTCCGGCAGCAAGCAACCTGGGGTTTACCGTAAGTACTGATTCTTATCAAGCTCCTAACGGAACGAATACAGCAGAAGTATTAGTAATTAACAATTCCACAAATGCTCCACTTCAATGGTTCAATAAAACATTGCAAATTGACTCCGGAGAAAAGTATATCATTAGCTTTTGGGCCAGGGACATCAATAATTCTGGAAGACTCAAATTACTAATCAGCGGTATTCAAGATCCTACGAATCAGGTAAGAACAACCACTATAAATCAAGAAAATTGGTTTCGATATAGCATTCCTTTTGTAGCAAATCAGAATGACATTGGCCTGACGTTTCGTGTCAACTCTGGGTTTAAACCCGTTGGTGATTCGGTAGCATTTTGGGGTGTACAAGTAGAACGATACTGGAAAATGAGAAATTATATACCAACAATGAATAGTATTGTTTTGGACAGCATCTCCAGTATTGATGTTAAAAGCGGACTGAAAATCAGTGGTGATTTGACCGAAATTGATACGGGTAAAGTAAATACTCTTTTGGATCATTACGGAAATAATGGATCAGCTCAAGCTCATTCCAATGGACTGGTATTAAAATCGGATAGCTTGGGACGTACAGAATGGCAATATGATCGGGGAAATCAAACGGTCTTAACCGTTTTGGATACTTCAGTAGTTTTGGATTCAATCCAATTTGCCTTTACTGATAAGTTCTTTGTCAGTATTGGTGCTTCTTCTACTGCAATTAATGACGCTGGCTTGGAATTAGTGGATCCTAACTCGTTTTTTCTTGGAAAATCCATTAATCTTAACTGCTCTGATCAAAATGCTAGTTTCGACTGTACCATAAATATTGGGTCAGGAAATGCCTTACTCAGGACCCCACTTGGAACCTACGTTTCAAGCTATACCTTGAATCCAAACAAATCCATAATCATGTGGGGTTCTGTAGATGTATTAACAAATACTCACTATTGGCAAATATTCGAGAGTTTTTGAGTTCGGGTTAGCAGGTAGAATAACACCTTTTGAAAGTCGAATTCAAAAGAATTGGTAATGAGCTAATTTTTATAATTTAGGTACAATAATCGTTTCAATGCCTGCCAAGAAATCTCTATCGAAGCCATTTGTCATGTTAGTCTTGCTTCTGTTTGCTAGCAACTTTGTAAGTTCAGAACCAAGTGATTCAAAGGATAGAGAATTTGAATATTTACTCAATTCGAACTTAGATTCCGCAAGAACCTACATCGAAAAATCAAAAGACAACTCCTCCATATCAAACCCTGAATTGATAAGACATGAATTTGACCTTCTAAATGCTGAAGGGCGATTAGAGGAGGCTCAAGATCAGATTGTTGCGCTTAAGACAATGTTATCAAACGGAGATTATACAGATCAAAACTGCATTTTATACATGGAATCTGTTCTTCTTCTAAAAAAATTCCGGATCCAAGAAGCCTTGGAAAACCACTCCAAAATGGAACTTTCCGATGTCAACATTGAAGATAAAATCAACATCTATCTTCAAAGATCCTTCCTTCTCATGATGTCGCACTCATACGATAGTGCCAATTATTATATCTCTCAAAGTGATTCAATACTAACAGAAACTCAATTGGAGCATTTGAAAGGTGATTTGCTATATCTCAAAGGGGTAATGTGTTATGATCATAGCGATTTTGAGTGCGTTTTGGAACAGACGCTTTTGGCGCAAAAAGTATTTGAAAAATTAAGTTATAAAGCTAAAATAGCTCGTTGTTTGGATCTCATCGGGTCTGCTCTTTATAACAAACAAGATTATGATCAGGCCATTAAGAACTTTATAGAATCAGGAAACCTTCAAAGACAACTAGGTGATTCTACAAAAGTTACAAGAGCTGACGTTCAACTAGCGGCTTGTTACACGGCTATCGGGAAATTGGACACTGCCATTGCGATTTATAAAAAGTTTGTGAAAAGGAACAAGAAAATAGGAGCCTTCGCTAAGGAAATGCAGAACTATATTAATTTGGGTACCGTTTATCAAAAAAAGAACGATTACATTCAGGCCATATACTATTTCAAAGAAGCCTTATTTATAGCTGAGAAAAACAACATTACTAGAGGTTTGGTTCAAGCCAAGCTTTTGTTAGGACAAAGTTATATCATGACGAACTCTTACAAAGATGCCGTTTTAGAACTAGAGCAATCCTTTGAAGCAGCAACACAAATTCGAGATTTAACAGTCATCTCGATGGCTTCTGGGTCCTTAGCGGAAGCCTACGATAAACTTTCTCGTTTTGACAAAGCTTTTTATTATTTAAACCTACACAAAACCCTGAATGACTCCATGATTCAGTTGCGCAATGATGAAAACTTGCTCCGGATAGAAACACAACTGAAACTAAACGAAGCGAAGGAGGAAAAACTGATAGCAGAAAACAATTTCAACAAAGAACAACTTAAAAGCTCAAGATATAGAAATAGCCTCTTGGTTACTGGTGTAATAGCACTCATTATTCTTCTGTTAGGAGTGATCTTGATTAATAGATTGAGAAACGCAAAACTTAAAATACAATATGAAAAAGAAGCTTTGTCTTCACAAGTAGGAAGCTTCAAGAAAACGATGGTCCAAAAAATTAGTATGATCAATTCGTTAAAAGAAAAAATGGAGAACGAAAGGGTTGCTCCGGAGATCACTCAAGATTTATTGACTTTAATTACTGAAGACAAAGATTGGTTAGGGTTCATGGGCGAATATGAACGAATAAACCCACGCTTCTTTAATGACCTACGAAAAAACGCTCCGGATCTGACCCAAAATGAACTGCGCATAAGTACACTAATGAAGCTCAATTTATCCACAAAAGAAATAGCTTCAATACTTAATATTGAAACTGAAAGTGCCCGAAAAGCGAAGCAAAGATTAAAGAAAAAACTAAAAGTACCTGAAGAAGTAAAAATTGACTCGTTCATAGGTAACTTGGGGCTTTCATAGCTTTCTGTCCCGCTTTTGTCCCTGTCTTTATCACAAAATGACCCGTTTTTGAGCCTAGCAAAAAATTGACCTGAGCTGCTTTACTCCTGAATTTTGTAGCATAACCAAAATCGAGAAAGCAACATGAAAATTTTATCCTATTTCAAAGCTCAAATTCTACTGATCCTAATCATTTTTGCAGCACAACCTTATCAAGCACAAATTACAGAAGAGGATTTCAAGAATCCATTGAAAAATTTGATTCCTCCATCACCAACAGCAGCAGCTTTGGCTGAATATGCAGACGTACCTGTAAGTGAGTACACTGGTATTCCCAGCATTCAAATTCCAATTTACAATTATTCATCAGGGACTCTTGATTTACCCATTAATCTCAGTTATCACGCTTCTGGAATCAAAGTAGATGAAGTTGCAAGCTGGGTGGGCCTAGGCTGGTCTTTAAATGCTGGCGGGATGATTACTAAAAGTATTAGAGGCTTAGAGGACAATGTTCCCAATGGCTATCAAGATAACCCTATATTCAACACATTTGATGGCACTGTACTTGATCTTTATAACAATGCACCAGAAGTCGAAGCAATGATGAGAGGTGATCTAGACGGAGAGCCAGATATTTACTACTTCAACTTCAACGGCAACTCTGGTAAATTTGTTTTTGATCATAATGATCAAATAAGGCTAATTCCTCATTCAGATCTGAAAATTGAAAGAGATTTATCATTAGGATTTGGAGAGCAAGGATTCATCATTACTGACACAAAAGGCATCAAATACTATTTCGGTGGTCAATACAAAGAGCGTACTTACACTTCAGTAGTCAGTGGTCCAAATTCCCAAGGGCCATGTGTTGGAGACTTTTCACCTCCTCAAAATGGCGGACTTACAGGATGGTACCTCTATAAGATTGAGGATCCTATAAGTGAAGACTATATTGAGTTAGATTATTTACCATATACTATAGATTTTGATCAAGGGATGAATGCTAACGCTTATATGGACAACCCGGTTAGCATAGGAGCTCATGAATCCATTTGTGTAAATGCACCTGGCAACACGGAATGTATCACCCATCAGTCCTCCCAAAGCCATTCATTATCAAGAATCACTTCTAACTCAGGAATTTCAATTGAGTTTAAAAGAGACTCTCAAAGAGATGATGTAATGGGTGGTGTAAAATTGAATTCAATTGAATTGTTCGACCGATCTGGAGGCTTAATGAAATGGTTCAACCTCAGCTATGATTATATGATTTCTGCCGGAGCCTATCCTGGTAATCATGAGATGTCGAAAAGGCTTAAGTTGAGATCTGTTGAAGAAAAAACAAGTTTAATTTCTAAGCCACCTTACATATTAGAATACACGGATGATCTTTCATCTACACAAAAATTGCCTTTGAGGTTGTCTTATGCTCAAGATCATTGGGGATTCTATAATGGCAAAAACCAAAATAATACGATGCTTCCTAAAAGGGTTTACCATCATCATGGTTTTGAAGGCAGTGACCGAGATGCTAACCCAAGCACCGTGACAGCTGGAATGTTGAGCAAGATAATCTATCCTACAGGTGGCAACGTTTCTTTTGATTTTGAATGTAATGATATAGGATACTTCAGCAGTAGCTCAATACTAAACTGGAATTCATTTTATTCAAACAAACAAGTAGAAATTGAAGCATATAGAGATGTTAATGGTGGCTCAGCCTACGCGCATATTATAGATACCTTTTATATTCCATATGCATTGGAGGCAACATATTCTATTGAAACAAGAAATGATCAACTGGGAACAAATGAATGGAACGGCAATATATGGGTTACACATCTTGAATCTGGTCAAGGAGCTTGTCTTTTTCAGGGTGGCAGATTACACGTTCAATTATGTAATATCTGAAAATAGAAGCCTTCGTT
>JALEGO010000200.1 GCA_022763165.1 Flavobacteriales bacterium | reverse complement strand
CCTTATCAGAAATGACCAAATTGAATTGATGCGACCCAGTTTTAAGTCGTTCACTGTCAAAGCTATAAGTTAAAAGCCTGTTTTTGTAATCATATTCAAATAGAATCCACTTACCATCTATTGAACCCCTGTAGCTTCTAATTCCAGATAATTTATCATCAATTTTGACTTGGATATTTCCCCTCATGTTTTTTACAGCCCCATTTCTAATATTGATAGGAGTAAGAGAAGGTGCTATCGTATCCATTGCAATTGTATATGTTCCAAAGGATTTTGTTTTAAAAGTAATATAACCTTTGCTCAGCGAACCTCCTTCGTAGGACAAAGTATTATTTCGACCTACATAATAAGCCGAAGTCTTTCTTTTTAATCGATCATCGATTTCTGGTACTTTAATGCTTACGGTCATTTTAGTGTGTAAGGGCTCATAAATATTATGTATGTGATGCGTTGGGGTCAGTGTGTTTGGTAAAGTATCGCCCATTTCATATTTGAAATAGAGATCTTTATATAGACACCTTGAAGGCAGCCCAATGATAATATTATCCGTTTCATAAGAGTTATAGACTCCATAGTCCATCTTCTTGGTAAACTTCCCAATAGAAGGTTCCACTTTATTTGATGGTTTTTGCCCCTTTACCTTAAATTCTAATTTCGTTTCATTACCATAAGTATCTTTTACAAGATATTTTATATGATACTCTTTACCTGATTTAAAGTCGTAAACACCTTGATTGACCACACCTTCGTATGTGGTGAGTTTATTGCCGGGATCTAGAAAAGATTTTTGATATCTTCTTGAGTGCTTTTTCCAAAAGTAGTAATCTACCAAACTGTTAATGTATCTAGTTTCTTCAAAAGACACTTGTTCCAAATCATGATAAAAAATTGACTTTTCATTTACAAAAAGCTCAATCGAATAAATGCCACATTTGTTTCTTGCTCCATTGAGAAAATCTTGCACATCGATTCCCAAACCAACTGGACCGTGCAACTCTATTGGCCGTTTTTTTGAAACGATTACACTGTCAAAAGTTCCATAAACAGGGTATGTTGCCGTTTTGGACTTTCCATTTACACTTCCGTTCTCTTGAGGAAAAAATGCTACGGATTTAATAATTGGTTTTAAATCATCTTCTATATCAAAATCAAATAGCAATGGATTTACAGGCACTTGCCCTTTTGTCTTACGAATTTCAAAATGCAAATGGGGCGCTAGTGAACTACCGGAATTACCAGATAAAGCAATGATCTCCCCTTTCTTTACAGGCAATTCATCCGGTTTTGGATGCAATTCAATGGTATAAGATTCATTTCTGTATTGTGCTTCTTTAACATAATCGGCAATCTTACCCTTAAACTCAAGAAGGTGAGCATAGACCGTAGTATAACCATTGGGATGAGAAACATACAAAACAAGGCCATAACCTTTGATACCCACTTTTATTCTGGCTACATAACCATCCGCAGCACAAGTAATATTTTTGCCGACCTCCCCTTGAGTTTTAATATCTAAGCCACCATGAAAGTGATTGGACCTCAATTCAGCAAAATTTCCTGACAATAACAAAGGAATGTCCATCGGAGGACCAAAATATCCTTTAGGATAATGCGTAGGTTGAGCACTTATCTGCGTACTAATGAAAAAAAATATTAGAATAAAGCGAGCAAAAGTATAGTTCAACCCTCGGATTTTGAACCGAAAATAAAAAAATGAAGCCTTTTGACCAGATTTAATATTTATAAAACTTGTAAATTCTTATTGGTGAAATTAAATTTGCCACCTGTCTCAATTTGACTTAAGCTAGTGTTAGACATCAATAAAATTGATAATATATATACTCTTACTGAGCGTTTGATCGCTCAAAACGATGATAATCTTTTGAAAATAAAGAATCTAGAGTCAAGATGTAAAGAGCTTGAGCTTAAGATCCAAGAAAAGGACAACTTAATTAGGGACATAAAAGATAAAAACAAAGATCTTAAGTTACAGGGTATTCAAAGCAATTTGAATGCGGAAGACAAGAAAATCTTAAAATCAAGATTAAACGAACTGATCAAGGATGTGGATCGATGTATCGTGACCTTGAGTAATTGAGTATGTCAGAATTTTCAATAAAAATAAATGTTGCTGGGCGGGTCTATCCACTCACTATTGAAGAACACGAAGAGGTTTCTATTCGCAAGGCACAAGAAAGAATAGCAAAAGATTTGAAGGCTTTAGAGAACAATTATGCTATTCGTGACAAACAAGACCTGCTCGCCATGTTGTTACTTCAATACGCTTCAGAAATAGAGCGAAACGAAGTAAAAAGAGAAGAAAATACTCAAGCCATCGAGAAACTTTCCAAAGTAGAATCTTTACTAAAAGATTATTTGGAACCAGTTCTGTAAGAAAGTCTGTATCTTAGGTCGTGTAAATAACACGTATGGAAATTACAAGTTTAGCTACAGGAATACTTGCAGGTTTGCTCATTGGAGCAATCATAGTATACCTAGTGCTCAAAAAGTCTACTGAGAAAAAGGGAAACGACATTATCAAAAAAGCAGAGGCTGATGCAGAAGTCGTTAAGGAAAAGAAAATGTTAGAGGCAAAAGAGAAGTTTTTGCAACTCAAATCTGATCATGAAAAAGTGATCAATGAGAGAAACTCTAAAATTCAATCTGCCGAGAATAGGATTAAACAAAAGGAATCTTCTCTAGATAAGAAAAACAAAGAAGTAGATCGCCTCCAAAGAGATATTGAAGGCAATCAGAAACAAATTGATAGACATCTACAAGCCATTTCGAAGAAAGAGACTGAATTGGAAAAACTTCACAAGAAAAGAGTTGAGCAGCTAGAGCAAATTTCTGGTATGTCTGCGGATGGTGCTAAAGAGGAGCTTATTGAGGCTTTGAAAGCCGAAGCGAAGACCAATGCGATGGCTTACATCAAAGAAATTCAAGACGAAGCTAAGATTTCTGCCAACAAAGAAGCCCAAAAAATTGTAGTACAAACAATTCAAAGGGTTGCGACTGAGCAGGCAATCGAAAATTCAGTTTCAGTTTTTAACATCGATTCTGATGAATTAAAGGGAAGAATTATTGGTCGGGAAGGAAGAAACATTCGAGCTTTGGAAAGTGCTACTGGAGTAGAAATTATTGTTGATGATACTCCTGAAGCCATAATACTTTCTTGCTTCGATCCTGTAAGACGTGAAATCGCAAGGTTATCATTACACCAACTCGTAACTGACGGCAGAATTCATCCAGCGAGAATTGAGGAAGTGGTAGGTAAAACTCGAAAAAGATTAAACGATGAAATAATTGAAATCGGCAAAAGAACGGCCATAGATTTAGGTATTCATGGAATGCATTCAGAGTTGTTGAGAATGGTTGGAAGGATGAAATATAGATCTTCTTATGGCCAGAACTTGTTACAACATTCAAGAGAAGTTGCGAACTTATGTGCTACAATGTGTTCAGAACTTGGATTTAACGAAAAACAAATCAAATTGGCTAAAAGAGCCGGTTTGTTACATGATATAGGAAAAGTTCCAGACGATGAACCTGAAATGCCTCATGCTATTTTAGGTATGAAACTTGCTGAAAAGCACAAAGAAAATAAGATGGTTTGCAATGCTATTGGTGCGCATCATGATGAAATCGAAATGACTTCATTAATTTCACCAATTGTACAAGTTTGTGATGCTATTTCTGGAGCCAGACCAGGAGCCAGACGTGAGATGGCTGAAGCATACATCCAAAGACTCAATGATTTAGAAAATGTTGCATTAGGCTACGAAGGCGTGAATAAGGCATTTGCAATTCAAGCTGGTAGAGAATTACGTGTAATGGTTGAGAGTGAAAAAGTAAATGATCAAAAAGCTGCTGAACTTTCTTTCAATATCTCCCAAAAAATTCAAGAAGAAATGACTTATCCCGGTCAGGTTAAAGTTACAGTGATAAGGGAAACAAGAGCTGTTCATTATGCGAAATAAGACATGCTAAATGTCTAGAAAAACTCAAATAGTATTTCTAATAATCTCGTTAATAGCTTGCTCATTTTTAGTATTGGGAATAATTTCACCACAATCTGATCTTGTAGAGCCGGGGTGGCATACAACCATTATCCCATGGTGGTACATGTTCTTTCTAATACTCTCGGTAATTAGCTGCCTTTTCTTTTTATTTAAAATTTTCAAAACAAAAAAGGTCCGATAAAACGGACCTTCTTTATTTCTTCTTGTTATTTTTTGATGGGGAAATCACCCCAGTACCATTCTCCAGTAAGTTTGTAATATTCTGCTCTTAACTTACGCCTTGCCTCTTTTTCAGCTTTCTTTCTTTTTGCAGCTTTTATTCCATAAGGATCATTGGGATCAATGCCTCGTGCATGCATTCTAGACCTCACATGTGCTCTGTTTGCTTTATAACTCAAGGCATATCCGTCAGCCGCATCACCTTGCATTCCAATTCTCGTGCTAATATTCTCTATAGATGCTGAAAGGTTTACAGAAAAGAAATTACCATCTCCAGAAGCTAAGGGTAAACTTGAAGAACTAGAAAAGAATTCAAATCCTGCAGTCAAATCGTTATTTGATGAATTTCCATCTAGGCTACTACTTTGTTTCACAAATATGGGTCCAGCCTGTACCTTACCCTCAGCAGTAGAAGTAATTTCTCCATCTTTAACGGTTCTGGTAAGTGTAACAGATCCACCTGCCGCTACGTGACTTCCCCCTAAAACAATTTCTTGTTCGCCAGTATTCATTACTCTTAGATTAAGATAGTTTTCAGTTACCCCAATGAGCAGTTCAGCGCCTATAACTTTGAATGAGACACCGGCTTCAAACTTTTCACCGATACCTAACATTCTGGTACCCGATTTTGTGTGTGGGCCAGCAGAAACATCAAAAGAAAGTTTCAAATACGGCCCTTTGGGCGTTCTGGGTTTGTTCACAGATACAAACGGCTCTGGGTCATCTCCATTTGATGGAGCTTCACCGTCAGGATCAATCAACTTAATTGGATTATTTAAAACGTAATTATAGGGTGACCATTCATGGAAATCCTCTGCTTTTGGATCAATGCTGTGCCACTTGCCAAGATGTGGATCATAATGTCTACTCCCATAGTCATACCAATCAAGTCCAAAGGCATTTTGGAACTCTTTGCCATTATATTGATAATTATTTTTGATACCAATCACAGTACTCCATGCGCCTTCTTGATCAGCACCAAATGGATAGTAATGATTTCTTTGGAGCACTTCTCCATCGTCCTCCTTGATTTTACCATCATTATTTTTATCAGTAAAGCAAACTCTTGAGTTGCCCAATTGATCTTTAATATGATATTGATATTCATATGAATTACTACTTGGAACGATTCTACCAGATTCATGATAAACAGCTTCCATAGCGCCTTCATAGTACTCAAAACCAAGAATATAATCTTT
>JALEGO010000199.1 GCA_022763165.1 Flavobacteriales bacterium | reverse complement strand
GTTACCTTGACCTATACCAGGACCAATAGAAGCTAAACCAATAGCTAAACCAGCAGAAATAACAGAAGCTGCAGCAATAATAGAATCCATAATAAATATAATTATTAAAAGTTTATATTTTTAAATCAATCTTATTTAAATTTTTTTTATTCTAATGCCTCTGCAATATATGCAGCAGCTAATGTCGAAAAAATTAATGCTTGTACTGAACCTGCAAAAAGACCTAATACCATGATCGGTAAAGGTACAATTAATGGTACTAAAGAAGTTAATACAGTGACTGTTAATTCATCAGCTAAAACATTTCCAAATAATCTGAAACTTAATGATAATGGCTTTGTAAAATCTTCTAATATATTAATCGGTAATAAAAGTGGAATTGGTTCAATGTAACGCTTAAAATAACCTAGACCTTTTTTACTAAGACCAGCATAAAAGTAAGATAATGAAGTTAATAATGCTAACGCCACCGTTGTATTAATATCGTTCGTTGGTGCTGCAAGTTCTCCTTCTGGTAATGCTATTAATTTCCAAGGTATGATAGCCCCTGCCCAATTACAACCAAAAACAAAAAAGAATAAAGTTCCAATAAATGGAATCCAATCTTTATAAAAACTTTCACCTAATTGATCTCTTGCGATATCAGTAACAAAATCTACCGCAGCTTCCATAAAATTTTGGAAATTAGTAGGAATACGGTCAGTATTTTTTGTACCAATTAAGGATAATACGATTAAAACAAGAAATACAAACCAAATAACAAGTAGTACTTGTCCATGGACTAAGTTTCCAGCAATTTCCCAATAGAAATGTTTTCCTACCTCTGCTTCTGCCAATAATGTAAACATACTTGAATTTAAAATTTCTGGGTACATAAAATCTAGTTAATTTAAGAAACTACCCAATATTAAAAAATATAAAGGAACATGACAGAGACTATGCTCTTTAATATTATTTTCGGGACATTTTTACACAATAGTTCCTAATTTTAAATTATTCATATTTTAACCATTCGTAACCTTTTGCTTCTAGTTCTTTAGCTAAATCGGCAGGTCCAGTTTTAATAATTTTACCATTTTGCATGACATGAACATAAGTAGGTTTGACATAGTCTAATAATCGTTGATAATGAGTAATTAGGATTATGGCTTTTTGATCATTCATAAATTCATTAATTCCGTTAGATATTATTCTTAAAGCATCAATATCTAATCCTGAATCTGTTTCATCTAAAATACATAGATCTGCATCTAACAATATCATTTGTAATATCTCATTACGTTTTTTCTCGCCTCCTGAAAACCCTTCATTGACATTTCGAGTTAAAAATAATGGTGACATTTCAACTGATTTTAATTTGTGGGTTATAACTTTAAGAAATTCTAATGGGTCAACCTCTTTTCTTCCTAAAAATCTTTGTTTAGAATTGTAAGCAATACGTAGAAAATTTTCATTACTTACGCCCGGAATTTCAATTGGATATTGAAATGCTAAAAAAATTCCTAAATGTGAACGTTCCTCTGGATCTAGATCTAAAATTGTGGATCCTTTATAAAGAATATCACCTTCTAAAATATTATAAACTGGATGGCCTGCAAGGACTTTTGAAAAAGTGCTTTTTCCAGATCCATTAGGACCCATTATTGCATGAATTTCTCCTCGATTAACTCTTAAATCTAGTGTATTCAGCACAATACTATTCTCAATTGAAACTTTTAATCCTTGTATTTCAAGTAAACTGTGTTTTAAATTCATTATCCTATTGATCCTTCTAATTTTAAAGTTAATAATTTATCTGCTTCTGCAGCGAATTCAAGTGGTAATTTTTTGAAAACTTCTTGGCAAAATCCACTAATCATTATTTCAATAGCTTTTTCTAAATAAATTCCTCGTTGTGAAAAATAGAAAATTTGATCTTCACCTATTTTTGAAGTTGATGCTTCATGCTCAATTCTAGCTGTAGAATTTTGAACAGAAATTACAGGAAATGTATTAGCGTTAGATAAATTTCCAATTAATAAGGAATCACATTGTGAATAATTTCGCATGCCTAAAGCTTTTTCATTTCCGTGAACAGCTCCACGGTAACTATTTTTTGATTGTCCTGCTGATATGCCTTTTGAAATAATCCGACTTTTACTCTTTTTTCCAATGTGAGTCATTTTTGTTCCTGTATCAGCTTGTTGATAATTATTAGTTAGTGCAATAGAGTAAAATTCTCCTTGACTTGATTTTCCAATTAAAATACAACTGGGGTATTTCCAAGTTATTGCAGAACCTGTTTCAACCTGAGTCCACGAAATTTGAGATTTGGAACCTACACATAATCCACGTTTTGTGACAAAATTATACACTCCCCCAACTCCAAATTTATTTCCTGCATACCAGTTTTGAACTGTTGAATATTTAATAGATGCATTATCTAGAGTAATTAGTTCAACGATTGCAGCATGCAATTGGTTACTGTCGTATTGAGGTGCTGTACATCCCTCAAGATAATTAACGCTACTATTTTTATCCGCAATAAGGAGGGTTCGTTCAAATTGACCCGAGTTCTGATCATTTATTCGAAAGTAAGTTGATAAGTCTAAAGGGCATTTTGTGTTTTTTGGAATATAACAAAAGGAACCGTCTGTAAAAACTGCTGAATTAAGAGCCGAAAAATAGTTATCTCCTATCGGAACAACAGTTCCTAAAAATTTCTTAATCATATCCGGATATTCTTGGATAGCTTCTGATATAGAAGAAAAAATAACTCCATATTCCTTTAACTCTTCTTTGAACGTTGTTGCTATTGAAACACTATCAAAAACTGCATCAATAGCTACATTGTTTATACGCTTTTGTTCAGTTAATGAGATTCCTAATTTTTCAAATGTCTCTATTAGTTCTGGATCGATTTCATTTATGTCTTGTATTTTTTTTTTTTTTTCGGTGCTGAATAATAAATAATTTTGTCATAATCTATTTCGGGAAATTTTAAATAGGCCCACTCAGGTTGTTTC
>JALEGO010000198.1 GCA_022763165.1 Flavobacteriales bacterium | reverse complement strand
GTTTTTAAGAATAGGGGCCTATGAGCTCCTGCGTAATCTAATTCTTTGAATGATTTGTCTATTTTGCACAGGGCAACATCCATGCCGTCTGCAACGTTTTTGTTGATTGTATCTTGTTTTAGAGTAGCAACAAGACGAGCATGAAACAAATCAAGTATCTCTGCCGTGTTTCTTTCAATATTATCATTCAAAATATCTGTCAATAGTAAATTACCTATGATTGAAAGCATTGCTCCAGGCACACCATGGCCAGTGCAATCAATTACAGCAATGTAATAATGACTATCATTTTCAAAGAAGTAAGGAATGTCTCCTGATACCACATCCTTAGCCTCATACCAAATAAATGATTTGGGAAACGCCATTTGAATAGATTCGATACTTGGAATAATGGATTTTTGAATTCTTTTGGAATAATTGATACTATCCGAAATTCTTTTATTCATTAAAGCCAACTTCTTTTCTTGTTTTTTCTGTTCAGTAATATCATGATGCACAATGAGCAATGATTCTAAATCACCATCATCATTCTTTTCTGGGATAGCTGAAATATGCATATCCACCTCCATATCAGACATTGGAATATGAAGTTCAATTGCCTGCTTATCTCCAGTGTCTTTGGCCTTGTTCATAAAAGACTTCCACATCTCCACCATCCTCACTTTTCCTTCCAATTCAGAAAGTGATCGGTCCAAAATTTCTTTACGCGATGCCGAGCAGTAACCATTTATCGCTGGATTAGCATAACGAACCACTTCATTTTTATCTATTCGAACAATGATGTCAGGACTATTCTCAGAAAGGGATTGCATCTTACTTCTCATTTCTTGTTCCTTTTCAGCTCTTATCCTTTCAGATATATCGCGGCAATTCAATATGATACCTTTAATCAATTGATCATCCAAAAAGTTTTGAATTCCAATTTCAATGCATATTTCTGATTGATCTTTTTTGATGAATTGAAAATTTTCAAGGGCCAATTCGTCATTTGGATTGTTAATTGAATCATTAATATAGCGATTCAGCGAATCCAATGAAATTTGATTGACTAGATGGTTCAATGAAGAAGAGATGAGGTCCTTCTCTTGAAATTGTAAAACAGACTCAACAGATGGACTAGCATACTTGATCTTCTTTTGATCATCTATAACCAATATTAATTCAGATGATTTCTCTAATAACGAATGCTGCCACTTCTCTAACTCCTCTATTTTAAGAATCTTAGATTCTAATTCTTGCCCATATTCGACTTGCTTATTGTAGTTTTTCTCAACTTGTTTTCCCATCAAATAAAAGACTGCTCCTAAAACGAATGGCGCAAGGTCGACTATCCAATGTATTTTATTGATATGGTGAATTTCGGCAATGGACGAAAGCGCAAATTCTTTATTGAAGAGATACAAATCTAAGGCCCAAGCCATCAATGGGAAACATGCTCCAAACAAAAGGCCAAATCTCAAAAATTTCTTCGCATACATTGCAACAAACTACGAGATACACCTATAAAACGTTACTATTTAATAAGTATTTAAATATAAATTAACAAAAGAAATAAGTGTTTAATCTTAAAGTATCTTAAATTTTCGGTAACAAATCGGGCTATTATTCGTAAGTAATTTAAATATTTCAGAATAAACATAGAATTGATTATTCAACAGGGGTATACCAAGGCACTCACCTAATAAATACGAACGATAAGCATATGGATATATTGGAAATTAAAGGAGAAAGAGATACGCCATCAGTTCTACTGAATCAACAAAATGGAGAATTCATCATTCATGGAGATTCATATCCTGAAAATGTCAAGAAAGTCTATGATCCTATATTGAATTGGTTCAATTCCTACATAATCAATCCAAATAACGAGACTACTCTTAAGTTCAAGTATGATTATTTCAATACCGCTTCAGCTCAGATGATCCTTGAGCTCCTTACGCTTTTTGAAGAAAATGATGTTCCAAACACAAAAGTAATTTGGCTTTTTAAAGAGGGCGATGAGGATATGGAGGAGGCTGGCGAAGGGTTTCAAGAAATGTTGGATTTAGACATTTCACTAGAAAGCTATTCGGAAATCTAAATTTTGTTCTGAGCAAACATCAAACCCAAAATTATTCTGAAATGGGAACCAGCTCAAATTTAAGATCTACCATCTCTTGAAAACCAATTCCTGCTTCTTCCATGTCTTCATCGTCTTCAATGTAGTACCATTTGATTGTGATTTCACCAATGCGATCTTCAGTGTCTTCAAAGAAAGTTAAAATTTCGAGGATCATCTTCGCTGAAGCGGTGTTAAAATACTCCATTTTGAATTCAAAAATCGTATTCGGATTGGGAGTATTGGAATAAGATTCAAGCCATTTCATAATAGGATCATAAACCTTGCGAACATCTTCAGGGTAAGAATTTCCATCTATCCTTAAAGTGTTTGAATTTTTGTCTAGATGAATTCCTGGTGTATCAACTGTATTTCCGACTATTAATGGCTCCATATAAAGTGTTAAATCTTTAATTGTTAATACGATTTTTTTAAGGGTATGTTTCGGAATCTGAAAGAATGTTCAAAAATAAACTGTGTTTCACGTCATAATTCAACTGTTATAATAGCTTTGTACAAAACAAATGTTCTAATGAACAAGAAGATTTTTTTTCAAATTAGTGTTGCTCTTTTGTTCTTCGCTCCAGTGTTGATGGCTCAAAAAGTCGATGAAGAAGACATTAGACTTTGGCGAAAGCTAGGTGTTTCTTACTATTTAGAATTTAATTATGAGGAGGCTGTCAATAAGCTCGATTTTGTTTTGAAGCATAAAACGAAAGATGCTGAAGCCTTCTATATGAGAGGTGTTTCCAAAGCGAAGCTGGGCAACTACAAATCAGCAGCAAGAGATCTAGAACAGGCCATAGCCATAGACTCACTAAAAGCCGAATACCACTATAGACACGGTAGATATCTCTATAAAATTAACAAGACTAAAGACGCAATTGCCAGCTTAAGAACTGCCCAAAGGCTGGAACCTAAAAATCCCGTACATTTTTATTATGGCGCTGCTTGTCTCAAGAAAATGGGAGATAAAAACGCCATGTGCAAAGATCTGTACGTAGCCAAGAATTTGAAACTTGCTAAAGCAACCTCACTATTCGATAAACTGTGTGCTCCATACATGAAACAATAATCTAAATGAAAAAGCTATCTTATTTTATCTTGATCTTAGCATTATTCTCATGCGGAGTCAGCAACGAAAATGATACTAAATCAAATCCAACAGTCGACTCAACAGCAAGTGAAAATGCAGATTTTGACGATTTGGATACCCCTGTGAATTTATCAGATGAAACCTTGGAAGAAGTTCTGCACTCTATTCCATCGCCCTTAGAGTTCTCTGATCAACTCAAAGACAAGGGGGCTGAACTCAACGAGAAACTAATTGCCATTCCTAAAAAG
>JALEGO010000197.1 GCA_022763165.1 Flavobacteriales bacterium | reverse complement strand
TTTTAACGCTTTTTCATTTAAGTCACCTTTAATACGAATAACTGTTGGAATGTGGTAGAGACCATTATTATTCGCCAAAAGTTGTTCTATAAACCATAACCTTTGCTGAGCAAAGGAAAGTGGGAGCAGGCCATCACGTTTTACTCTCGTAATTGGCGGTAATACACCAGCAGATTGATATTCTTCCTCTATAACCTGCGCGAGATCACATAATACCGGATGATCAAAAATCACTCTTAGGGGGACTTCAACAGATTCACTCTGCCTAATCTTTGATATCAGACGTGTGGCTATTAAAGAGTGTCCTCCTAAATGGAAGAAGTTGTCATTTCTCCCCACCCTCTCTACCTGCAAGAGTTCCTTCCAAATAGTGGCTAAACCATTTTCTATTAAGCCTTCTGGAGCTTGGTAAGCTGCTAAACCTTCCCTTCCTTCTGGTTTCGGAAGGGCCTTCCTGTCAATTTTGCCATTTGGAGAAAGTGGCATTTCAGCTAACTCTATGAATAGCGACGGGATCATATATTCTGGCAAATTATTTAATAAACTTTCTCTTACATTTGCGACATCCACTGACCTTCGTTGATTATTAATTTCCGGATTATTACTCAATTTCGTTTGGTAATATTCATTAAGGTAATTTTGGAAAATAGTCCGTTTGTGAAGATCCAATTCACTCTGATCTTTGTAAAAATATAAATCAAACTTACTTGAGGATTCTTCCTGCTCTATGGCAAGGTGACAATATAGAGAATAGCCATGTTGTTTTGCAGTAGAATGCAATCCTTCAAGAGAGAGAATACTATCGTACTCCCCGATGTACCTTGCATCTTGATGGTAAATCTCTGAGGGCTCTAAATTATCAAGTTCCTGTTTTAATTGATAATCCTTCCATACACGTTTATTGGGGTATCCTTTAATGATTAGAGAAGAATGATGACTCTTGAGGAAATCTAGAATATTTAGGTTATTTTCATATTCCAAAGCGAAGTTATCTTCATTTTTTTCAGTTAATGGAAGCCCAGCTTTATTCATATCCTTCTGATGAACATGGATAATTACATCATAACGAAAACCATTTAACTCATTGTCACAAACGCCCCGTTTCGGAAGGATCTCAACCATATCTATCTTTTGATTGCGCTTTGCTAAATCTAGGAAATAAGCCGGAGACAACAATAACTCTGATTCTTTCTTAACATGCATCTTGATTGAATTTTGTAATGTACTGACATCCACCTCCAATGCATCCTGTGTGATTTTATAGGTTTCTATTGAAAAATGGAGAACATCTAACAGTCGATAATCTCTAATATCTCCGATAAAAATCTGACCTGGATTTAAAATCTCAATAGATTCCATCAATATGTTATCTAAATATTCAGCACTCGGAAAATATTGGGTAATTGAGTTTAAGATAATGGTATCAATACGCTTCTCTTTAACCGCCTTAACATCAAAAACTTCATCAGCTTTCGCCAAAAGTATAGATGCATTTTCTATACCTAAAGATCGCAATGCATGATCAAGTTTTTCAACAGCAACAGAAGAAAAATCTGCCCCGATATAGGATTCGCACTTTTTCACCAAAGGAAATGTTAATAGACCAGTACCACTTCCTATTTCTAATATTGTGCGTGGATTTAAGTGACTGATTCGATCAACTGTTGAATCGCGCCATTCTTCCATCTCCTTAACTGAGAAAGGTAGTCTCGTATATGAACTATGCCATCCCGCAATATCAAATGTATCCACTTCCTTGTTTTTGTCATCACTATAAAGTTGATCATACATATCTCTCCATTTGCCCACGAGAGTATGCACTTGTTGGCTGGGATGTTCAGAAGATAGAGTGCTGGCTACGTAATAAGCGACCAATCTTTTAGTGTCATCAGAAGCATCATCAACAGTTACAACCGCATTTCCTATACCATCGATTTGATTAATCACACTCTCAATTTCACCCAGCTCGATTCGAAAACCTCTTATTTTGATCTGATGATCGGCTCGGCCTAAAAACTCTATATTGCCATCGGGCAAGTGCCTCGCCAAATCTCCCGTTCGATAAAGTCTTTCTCCTGGTTTCTGAGCAAGGGGATTTGCAATAAACTTTTCTGCAGTCAACCCAGGCCTATTTAAATACCCTCTTGCAAGGCTTACACCACCGATAAAAATTTCACCTATTGCTCCTATAGGAGCTTGGTTTAGGTTTTTATCGAGAATATAAATTTGGGTGTTGGAGAGTAAACATGTTGTGTATTCGGCACCGCTTGTAGACGTAAAATCTTTATATAAAACTGATGTTGCTTCGGTTGCCCCATAGCAATCCAAAAAATGAATCGGACAATTCAAAAGTTGTTTAAAATCCTTTGCAAGATACGTATGAAACTGTTCTCCCGTAACTTCCCAATGGGGAATCTGGAGTGCATTCTTAAGGATTCTCGGATTCTCTTGAGCTTGAATGATTAGCTCCTTTAACAAAGAAGGAACTAAAGTTATTCTTGTGACCTTATTTGCAGAGCATTGCTCTAAGATGGCCTCAATGCTCTTACTGAGTTCTTCCTTATACATGACTAAACATGCACCAATAGCGAGAGAGCCAAAAATATCCCATGTTGAGTCGACAAATGAGATACTTGATTGTAAGCACATTATTTCTTCGGCTTGGAAATTATTCTGCGTCCACCCCCAATATAACCTATTCATAAATGCATCTTGAGTACAT
>JALEGO010000196.1 GCA_022763165.1 Flavobacteriales bacterium | reverse complement strand
CTCAAAAATGTCAAATAACAATTGGGAGGAGAGATTGTTATTAATTGCTTTGGTAATTTCAAGAAGCGTGGACAGTTTAAGGTCTTTTATCCTTAGTTTTTGTCTGTTTTTAGCTTGCTTGGTTTCTTGAGAAGTCATTTGTGGTTTGCAGCTCTTTCCATAAAAATATGGATTTTCAATGGAACGACTTTATAATATCGGGTAGTTTTCTCAATGATGCTAATTCTCTAAGACGAGTTTTAGCGTTGTCAGCGGGTGAGCCTAGAAGCGTTGCATTCTCAGGAACATCTTTGCCAATGCCGCTTTGAGCGAAAATAACGGCATTATCCCCTATGGTAATACTGCTAATGACACCAACTTGGCCCCACATGATAACGTTGTTCCCAATTTTGCATGCTCCGGCAATTCCGGTTTGCGCTGCTATTAAACAGTTTTCTCCAATGATCGTGTCATGTCCAATGTGCACCTGATTATCCAGTTTTGTGCCTTTTCCGATTAAAGTTTTGTTCGTAACACCTCTATCAAGTGTGCAGCCGGCACCAATTTCAACATTATCTTCAATTACAACGGAGCCTCCACTGCTAAATTTCGTGTATTGATCACCTTTTTTATTAAAATAAAACCCATCAGATCCAATAACTGAATTTGCATGAATCGTAACGTTGTCTCCAATGATGCATTTATCATAAATGACAACATTTGCATGGATAATAGTGCCTTTTCCAATCACTACATCATCTCCAATATAGGCGCCAGGTTGTACATATGATTCGTCACCAATTTTTGCGGTTCTGCTAATTGCAACACTTGATGGGCGAAAGTCTCTATAATCTTTAATAATTTGATTAAAGGTGTCAAAAGGGCTTTTGCTTATTATTAAGCCTTTATCAGGAGGGAAATCTAAGACTTGATCGATTATGATCACGCTTGCGGCTGATTCCAAAGCTTTTTTATAATATTTCGGATGATCAACAAAAATAATATCGCCATGCTCAACAACGTTAATTTCATTGAGGCCCTCAATAACAATATCTCCGGAACCTGAATATTCTAAGCGGAGTTGTTCTGCTAATTTTTCAAGTGTAATAGGTTGTTTGAATTTCATGAATTCACCCTTTCCGAATAATCTCCGCTTACTGTGTTAATCTTAATTTTGTCTCCCGTATTGATGAAAAGCGGCACCTTAACCGTAGCTCCTGTTTCTACTGTTGCTGGTTTCAAAGTGTTGGTGGCAGTATCTCCCTTAATTCCTGGTTCAGTATACGTAATTTCCAATACAACCGATGGTTTTAATTCACAGGTCAGCGGTTTCTCCTCTTCTGCATGAAAGACAATGTCTACTTCATCACCATCTTTCAAGAATTGTGGAGCATTTATTAATGCTTCCTGAAGAAATGTTTGCTCGTATGTATCTGTGTTCATGAAATGATATCCAGAATCATCTTTATAAAGGAATTGATATTTTCTTCTTTCAATTCTCACTGCATCAACCTTCACTCCTGATGGGAATGTGTTGTCTACAACTTTTCCTGTTTCAAGGTTTTTGAGTTTTGTTCGAACAAAAGCGGGTCCTTTTCCAGGTTTTACATGAAGGAATTCAACGATTGTCCAAAGACCTCCATTATATTTTATGCAAAGTCCGTTTTTAAAATCAGATGTACTGGCCATTTCAAAGATTTAAGATTGTTGAGCTAAATTATTATTTTATTTTTTGTAATTCTCAATTTCCAAGAACTCTTCTGCAAGATCCATCTCCACTTGTTGATTGTTACTGGCTATTATGATTATTCGATCCTTTTTATGCTTTTCAAGTGTCGAGTTGTACCAGTCAATTGCGTTTGTGTCCAAATTACTGCATGGCTCATCAAGTAATAAAAGAGATTTTGAAGAAAGGATGGCCAGGCCCAACAAAGCTTTTTGTTGCATCCCAGATGAGAATTCGCTAAGCTGCTTGTTGGCAACGGTAAAAGGAAATTTTAGCATTTCCTCGAACTCATCGTACGAGATGGTCCTTTTGTCTATATTGGAGTGCAAGTTAAATGTCTCCTTCAGTGTAAGTTCTTGAATTGGTTTGATATAAGGAGCACAATAGGCTATGTCATGGGAATAATCCTTATGACTGCTTGTAATATGTCCTTTTGAAGGATTCAAATAACCAGAAATGATCTTAATGAGGGTGGATTTGCCAGAACCGTTCGATCCTTTTATTCCATAAACGGTATTGGCTGAGAAATTTTTCGAAATATTCTTAAAAACGACCTGCTCTCGGTAAATTTTACCTATCTCATGAAGTTCAATCCACATGAGTTACCCTTTATTTCCTCTCATGATACCTTTTTCGGATTGCCGAATAAAGTTAAGAATTTTAGTTCTTTCAGGAGTTTCGGCATATTCTTCTTCCACTATACTGAGTGCTTTGGAAATGTTAGAATTGAGTACATATATTTCCCTGTAAATGTTTTCAATATTTCGAATTACTTCATCTTCGAACGCTCTTCTTTTAAGTCCTATCGAGTTTACTCCAATATAGGATATTGGCTCTCTTGCTGCTTTGACATATGGTGGAACATTTTTCCTTACCAATGAGGCTCCAGCTACAAAAGAATGTTCGCCAACCCTAATGAATTGTT
>JALEGO010000195.1 GCA_022763165.1 Flavobacteriales bacterium | reverse complement strand
ATTAAGTATTGGTCCATCACATCTTGATTTAAGGTGGTCAATATACCATTCCGACTGTTGCAATATTTACCAATGTGCAACAGTCCATCAGTGTTTGAAGGAAAGTCTGTTGGGACACCAAAATAGCCGAAAGCCTCATCCCAATGATGTTCCATTTCAGTGTAGTATTTTCCTCCTGCAGCATCTACCGGATCTGTATTGTTTACAGTAGCTCCAATTTTGCCATCTCTTGTGTAAACTTCAGCAATTTGATAATAGAATACAGATCCCATGATACCCTTTTCAAACAATTGCGGATATTCCCATCCATTTGCATCTACGAGGTACGAGCTATTGCCATCGCTGCTGGTAAGAGAGCCTGCAACACCTTCAGAAGCGGATGTTGTGATGGCACTATGGCTAGCAACCGAATCCAAGTAAGACTTGAAAGTAGCCATATCCAAGCTAAACGTTTTGTTTTCCAATTGTTTAGAAGAAGCGTTCAGATCCGATGAAGTCCATGGACTGTTCGTATTAGCATACATGTCTTTCAGTTTCTGAACATCTAAAGTAACAGCCGCATCAGTCCCCGTTTTCATATAATCCTTCATCTCTTGAAGCATATTCAATCGATCAGTTTGCCCACTGTAACTCACTGTAATTCTTCCATCTGCATCTGTGAAAGTATAAGTTGTGGGGACAATGTAAGAACCATCATCATATGTACAACTTCCATCGTCTTTTTTGGCTTCGGAATCAAAGTTGATAGCCAACTTGTCTGTACAGCCTTCTTTTCTACAACCCAAGAAAGCGATTGTAGCAGCGCACCCTAAAAATATTATGTTTTTGAATTTCATGTTTATTTGGCTTTATTTAGACTAATTCTAAATAGTGTGCAAAAATATGTTTTGACACTATTAATTTTCAATACCCACTTTTGGGTATTTTTAGATTTAACATTGTATAAATTTCCTCTCTTAAATATGCCCAATCAATAAGCTCTAAAAAGTCTTTCAGCCTTTGTTTTTTCCAACAAGCACAATCATTGCATTCATTGTTGGTCAGTCTTGCACTCAGAATAGTGCGAAGTTCTTTTAAGTTTTGCCACTTTAGTGTCTGGGTTTGATCATCAAAAAATAGAATGAAGGATCCACAAATATTATCCTTGAGGATTAATCCAAAACTATTTTGATGCACGACACTAAGGTTACGCATGATACTTCATTAATTCTGCCAAAGCGCAAATCGCAGGACACTTTTTACAGCGTTTGCTCTTTTTATACTTTTTACAGCACTTTTTCTTTTTAAACTCGTAGGAAACTGGTACCGGAGTTTCCATAGTTTTATGTTCTTTGATTATTTGCATACTTATTCTTATTTAGACTAATTCTAAATAACAAGACAAACATATTATTGAATCGAAGAAAAGCCAATACCAAAAAGTTGGTATTTTAAATTTAGGATTAACTGCAATTAACATTTGTTGTCAAATAAAACCGCCCCATTGCAGTTATTTCTTTAATGAAAAAGCCTAGTAAAAAAGCGCTGATCCGTTGGAAAGTTTATGTGGATCGTGCTAAAATGTACATTGGATATTTGCAATTCATGATGATTGGTTTTGTATTTCTAAAGAGCTATGAGGACACTGCTTTTGGCCAGTTGATATTTGAAAACATTTGGATCTCATTACCTGTAATTTTCTTGGTTTGTTTGGGATTGTTCTTGGTCATTGGCAGAGTGGATACGCTACTTGGTCTGCGTGAAGAAGAAATGCGAAACGCCAGTAATACAAACCCTGTTTTGAGGCAAATTTCTAAGGATATTTCAAAACTCAAAGAGCAATTGGAGAAAGGTTAAATAGCTTTGCGTACGAAATGTTTACAGGATAACAAAGGAATTTTATTTGCACTAGGATTCCCGTTTTTCGAGTAAAATAATAGTTCTCAGGCTATCCTCTTTTTGTATACAACGAATTACCGAATAACTGTGATTGATATGCGTAACCTGCATCTAAAAAATGCAGAAATCTAGATCACTCCTTTGCGTTGTAGGTTGGTGAAAGGATTATAAAGCTCATGTTCAGCGCATATTAAAATTTGTCAGGTTTGCAGAAAAGTCCGCTAAAGCTATCGACCGAAACGATGTTATACCTTATAACAGTCATACTCCAGAAGCAATATTTAGCTCATGCAATGGCATTTTATTGGCACTTCTGCATTATTTCAATCTCCAAACCAGAAACTTTGAATTTGTTAACGGTCATTACTGTTATCAGGATAAAATAGTTATTATTATTTGTAAATTTGTTTGGTTTATAACTAGTTGTATCGAATACCCGATTTTGCCGGCTTTTCCTTTCTTTCTGATTTACATGAGGTAAAAAATAATGCCCAACATGAGTTGTGCTTCTAGCTGTCTTTTGCTGCTGAGTGAGCAAGCTGTGCAATGCTTGTGATTGCGAAAGCGCAAAAGACTAAGCAAAGTTAAGTTGATCTGATTTGGCAGAAAAATGCTTTTAGGTAAAGATGTTCACACAACGAGTCGATTTGTGATGTTTTGCTGATGTGGAAATGGCCCTTTGTGATTTTCTTCAGGATCCAGTTTGTGAGAGATTGAGATGGAATTCAATGTTTGAGTCCTGCTTTAGCGGGATGAGTTTTGAATGGGAATCCAATCTGAGCAATTACTGGATGGAGAAAATTACTCAGGCCTAGAGTTTTTGTTACTTTTTGGGTAATGCAAAAAGTAAATTAGAAGATAGAATGCAGAAAGAAAGTTCAACTCATGTAATTGAAAATCGAGTACTCGAAACAACAATTAATAAAGAATATGATGCTAAGAGAGAATTCAGTAAATTTGATCCAATAATAAGATGTGCAAATGCACATTCTTTATTTTTAACGTTGTAGCAAATGCTACCCCTCCGAGCAAAATTTAAATGAAGATATCTGAGTTCGAAATCACTAAAATGGATTGTCCTTCTGAGGAGAATTTAATTCGAATGAAATTGGATGGAATTCCAGAAATCAAGGGACTAGAATTTGATATTCCAAACAGGAAACTGAATGTAATTCATACTGACAATCTGGAAAAAATTGAAGAATCTATTCACGAACTAGATTTAGGCGGAAGATTAATTGAATCAAAAGAAACAGATAATTATTCAATTGAAGATTCATCAAATCAAAAAAGACTATTGTGGTCAGTCTTAGCTATCAATTTTATCTTCTTCATAATTGAAATGACCACGGGTCTCATATCCAAATCTATGGGCCTGATAGCAGACAGCTTAGATATGTTGGCTGATTCATTTGTTTATGGTCTGAGTTTACTAGCTGTAGGTGGAAGTCAGTCAAAGAAGAAAACAATTGCAAAATTGGCTGGATACTTTCAAATAATTCTTGCTATAATTGGCTTTATAGAGGTAATTCGAAGATTTATCGGACAGGAAGCTTTGCCGGATTTTAAAATTATGATTGTCATTTCAATTCTAGCCTTAATTGCCAATGGGATCTGTCTATTTCTGTTGCAGAAATCCAAATCAAATGAAGCTCATATGAAAGCAAGTATGATTTTTACCTCCAATGATGTAATCATAAATTTGGGAGTAATTCTAGCAGGAGGACTCGTTCTGTGGT
>JALEGO010000194.1 GCA_022763165.1 Flavobacteriales bacterium | reverse complement strand
TTTCTGGAAAAAGTTGGTTTGCTATGGGGAGTAAATGAAATTAGTGTAGCACAAGAGCACTTCGCTTCTCATATTATAAGACAGAAATTAGAGGTAGCGATTCACCATTTGTTGGGCAAAGAATCTGACGAAATTTTTATTCTTTTTCTTCCTGAGGGAGAATTACATGAGTTGGGCTTATTGTACGCTCATTTTCTTCTCAAAAAGAATGGAAAGAAAGTCATTTATTTAGGGCAAAATGTGCCATCAAGTGCTGTTGTAGACACACTCAACATTACCGGAAATCAAAATGTGCAACTGCTCTGTTTGGTGATCACCGCAATTCCGAAAGAAGAACTAAATCAAATGTTTCAGGTTATTCTGGATAAGATGGGTGAAGCTTCTGAATTGAGTATTGGAGGTAATCCCGAATTCTTAAATCAAATTGCTCTCAAAAGTGATCAAATCACCATTTTTCAAAGCATCAAGGGTTTCATTGATAAGTTCAACCTTAGTTAAATAATCTTTAACATTTTTTTTACACTTCCCGAAACCCTTATCATTACAGGTTAAAATGTGTATATACATCTAAATGTTTAACGAATATTAAAAATAGTTAAACAAAAATTTGGTAGAATAATTTTTACTACTTAAAATTGTTTAATAATAATAACTAAAAGTTAAACAAAATGTCAACTCTAGAATTTAATCAAAGACTGGTCGATTTAGGGCAAATCATGGAGTATTTTGCTATTGGACTTACTCATAATAAAGAGGAGGCTCTAGATTTAACGCAAGAGACCTATCTCAAGGCACTGCAGTATCGAACTAAGTTCCGTAATAACGTCAACTTCAAAGCTTGGGTACTCACTATTATGAAAAACACTTTTATCAATAAGTATAATAGAAAAGCCAAATATGGCAGTATGATACAAAGTGAGGAAAAACACAAAGCTTTAATGGACAATAAAGTGGATCCAATAAATGATCCCCAGGCAGTTCTAAGACAAAAAGAAATTGAAAGCGCCATCGGTCAGGTAAAGGACGAATACAAAGAGTCATTTTTATTATATAACAAGGGCTATAAATACAAAGAAATAGCCGAGCAGCTTGATGTCCCTATCGGAACAGTCAAGAGTAGAATTTTTCTGGCGAGAAAGGAATTAATGGACTCTTTGAAATCCTACAAGAACTAGGATTTTGGAGAAAGTCAATATTTTTTGGTTCCGAAGAGATTTAAGACTTGAAGACAACGCAGGTTTGTACTATGCTCTAAAATCAAAGAATGTACTTCCCATTTTTATTTTTGACAAAGAGATTCTAGAAAAACTAGAGGATAAAGTTGATGCCCGAGTAGAATTTATTCATCATCATATTGAAAGACTTCAACAAAAGTTGAGGTCTATGGATAGTGATTTAAAGATTTTTCATGATTCCCCTTTAGAGGTTTACAAGAAGCTTTTTTCCCAATATGATATTGATGCTGTATTCTCTAATGAAGACTACGAACCTAAGGCAATAGCAAGAGATAAGAAAATTAAAGCGCTTTGTGAACAACATGATACTGATTTTCTTTCTTTTAAAGACCAGATTATTTTTCATAAGGATGAAGTTCTAAAAGACGATGGAAAACCCTACACGGTTTTTACACCTTACATGCGTAAATGGAAGTCCAAGATGAATCCATTTTATGTGAAGTCTTATCCTACCTTGAAATACAAAAAGGGATTGCACCGTTTTGAAGCTTCCCAATGTCCTAGTCTTGAAACTCTGGGATTTGAAGCAGCTAATGTGGAATTTCCTGATGACATTATTCCTGAGAACATAATTAAAGATTATCACAATACTAGAGACATTCCTTCAATTAAAGGGACTTCCAGGTTATCCGTTCACTTAAGATTTGGAACAGTCTCAATAAGAAAGCTCGTTGCATTCGCTCAAAATGCTAATGAGAAATGGCTGAATGAATTGATTTGGAGAGATTTTTATATGGGCAATATTTTGCATCACTTTCCTGATTCAGTTGAAAACGCATTCAAGCCAGCTTATGATCGAGTGCCATGGATCAATGATGAGAATCAATTTGAAGCTTGGTGCCAAGGTAAAACAGGTTATCCTATAGTTGATGCTGGTATGAGAGAACTGAATGCCACCGGTTTCATGCACAATCGAGTGCGTATGATCGTGGCGAGCTTTTTAACCAAACACCTGCTAATAGATTGGAGATGGGGCGAAGCCTATTTTGCTCAAAAGCTATTGGATTATGAAATGTCTTCAAATGTTGGTGGTTGGCAATGGGCGGCAAGCTCAGGCTGCGATGCAGCACCATATTTTAGGGTTTTTAATCCTAAACTTCAACTTGAAAAATTTGATCCTGATTTAAAGTATGTGAGAAAATGGGTTCCTGAATTTGAGGATCCTTTCGAATATCCCAAACCGATCGTTGATCATAAAATGGCCCGACAAAGAGCTATTGATACCTATAAGAAAGCGCTAAGTAACTAAGCTTTGTCTTCAATTTTTTGTTTTGGAATACTCCACATGCTACCCCAAAGTCTCTGTCCTCCATCCACATAAATGGATTCTCCCGTGATATAATTAGCCATGGGGCTAGTAAGAAATAGTGTCAGATAAGCAATGTCTTCCACCTTGCCCAATCTGCGCATTGGAATTGAAGGCTCCATAGCTGCTCTAAATTGAGGTGGATATTGCTCGAGTCCTGAAGATTCGATAATTCCAGGAGCGATTGAATTGATTCTAATACCATGATGCACCCATTCCACCGATAAAGACTTAGTCAAGTTTTCAACCCCAGCTCTTGCGGCTCCGGTATGAGACATACCGGGGAATCCTCTTTCAATGTTTGCAATGATATTTACGATTGCGCCCTCTTGTTGGGCAAAAAAGAAGTGTTTGGCCATGGTTTGGGTAACATTCCATGTTCCATTTAAGTTCGTATCTATAACAGCGCGCCATCCGTTCGGTGTAATCGCTTCAGCCGGGGACGGAAATTGTCCGCCTGCATTGTTGATGAGAATATCAAGATTTCCAAATTCCTCTTTAATCTCTCCCGCAAGTGATTCGACACTTTCTACGTCTCTGATGTTCAGAAGCTTCCCGGCCACTTTTCCATATTCCGATA
>JALEGO010000193.1 GCA_022763165.1 Flavobacteriales bacterium | reverse complement strand
AGAGCTAGTACTGCAATGATGTAGCCTGCATAGAAAATCTGATTCTCTTGTAAAAAATTTGTAGCTGCTACGAAAGTAACTACACTTATAGATCCATAATGGGCGGCAATTGCAGCAGCAGTTTCACGGTCTAACTTAGTAGTAAGTTTCAAGATAAAATATCCAATGAATGGTTGTAGAAATCCGATTGCCAATCCCATTATAAGCGTTGAAACAACTTGTAAATTAAAAGAAGAAGTTTCAATGAGGGCAACACCGCCCTTAAACCCAATAGCCATCATTAAATAAAGAGAAAGATATCGACTTATACTATCGGGAACAATAAGATCTGACTTCATAAAGCCGGCTAAACACCCCAGCAAAAAAAACAAGATGACAGGAGATAGAGCATTTTCTATGAATAGAGAAAAAATAACCATAATAAAGCCTTCTTACACATTTATTTGAGAGAGATTGTAAGGTTTTCTTGTTAATAAGAAAAATTAATAATTTTAATGCTCTTAAAAAGAATTTCTAATAAATTTTAAAGACTTTTCTTGCTTAATTTCTATTTTATGAATCAAAAATCATAAAAATAAGCGCATAAACCCACAAAAATTATCTCTTTCTTTACCTTTTAAAAATAAGATTCTTTTGTGTAGATAGACAGGGGAGACACTTGAAAGATCATTATATTAAGAGGAAATTATTATTTCTGATTGGCAAGTTACTTTTAGTGAGCCGATGGTTGCTTTTAATAATTTATTTTGGTCTTATGTTAACTCTGATTCTTTTTATTATCAATTTTTTTCAAAAGTTTTACCACCTTGCATTCTTATTTTTACAGGGAGAAGAGGTTAACTTAACTTTAAATATATTCTCTCTAATTGATTTGTCTCTTATAGCTAATCTTATCGTTATTATTATATTACAAGGATATAAATCTCTTTTGTTAGAAAAAGATGACTTGCAAAAGAAAGATTTTTTGATACAAAATGAGGAATTAGGATTAAGAAAGATAAAAATAGATATATTGATTTATATTATCGTTATATCTTCAATACATCTATTGACTGTTTTTTTTAATCCTGAGTTATATGAATTTAAATATTTTCCTTGGCTTATCGGTATTCACTTTACACTAATCTTAACATTTTTTTCTTTATATTTAGCTACAAAAAATTCTAAATGATTACGAAAGTCTAAATTTGAGATTATTTAGTGATCTTTGCGAAAAATATTTTTCTAGCTCCTTGATTTATGTTAAATCTTCTTGCCGGAATGGCTATGGTCTTTTTAAAGGGTTATTTTAAGATATTTTTAACTTTTCAAATATAACATTTGATCGTGCCTACAAGGGAGAATAGCATGATTAAAAGTATCCTAGTTGTTCTTGATGATTCACAATCAAGCCTTTCAGCAAAAAAATTAGGCATTCAATTGACTCAAACATACAAGGCTTCTTTGACGGGTATTGGCATTCTTGATAAATCCTGGATAGACGGTCCCCAAGCAATTCCTTTAGGGGGAGCATCTTTCAAAATTGAACTTGAAGCACAGCTTATGCTAAAAGAAAGAGAGCACGTCTATAAAATGGAAAAAGCGTTTATTGATCAATGCAAAGACAAAGAAATCTCGTGTTCTATTATTGATGCTATGGGCATTCCAGTTGATGAAATTGGCACATTCTCTACAGAACATGATATTATAGTTATTGGGAAAGAAGCAAATTTTCACTTTATACCTATAGAAGGAATCTCACCTTCTGTACAAGAATTTCTTAAAGACGTCCATCGCCCTCTTGTTTTGACAAGCAAAAAACTTCCCAATCAGGATAGCTCTAATATTCTTGTTGCCTATGATGGAACGTTTGCCTCTTCTAGAGCAGCCCACATGGCCATTCTCCTTGGACTTTTGAAGAATAAAACCATTCACGTTGCAAATGTATCTTCTGACAAAAAAGAGGCACGTGATCTTGTTAATAGAGTGGCTTCTCTCTGTGAAAATCATGGTTTAAAATCTCACATTCACCCCATTGAAAGCAGCAAAAAACCATCCATTGAATTGCTGAATTTAATGAAAAGTATAAAGCCTTCCGCGCTCGTAACAGGAGCCTACGGCCATAGAGGGGTTGCTTATTTTTTTAAGGGTTCTTGTATACAAGAACTTTTAAGATCAGCTGAAGTCCCGATTTTTGTGTACCATTAAACAAGAACTCAATTCAAAACTTCAATCTCAAGGGTGAAACATAACGACATGAGGTAGAGAAAATATATAGGAAATTGAAGTGATAAAAACACCCAGATCATATCATACCATGCCTCCCGAAGCTGTGTTGAAAGCACTAAAAGTGGTGGATTCTGGTTTAAGCAAGCAAGAAGCCCAACGACGACTTGAGAAGTATGGTCCTAATCGTCTTCCCGAACCACCCAAACCTAACGCGCTCATGAGGTTTCTCCGTCAATTTCACAACGTATTGATTTATGTGCTGCTTGGGGCTTCTTTTATTACAGCCTTTTTGAATCATTGGGTTGATACTTTTGTCATTCTATTAGTTATTTTCATCAATGCTATTATTGGTTTTATTCAAGAAGGTAAAGCTGAAAGAGCAATGGACGCTATTCGTCATATGTTAGCCCTTCGCGCCTCGGTAGTACGCAGCGGAGAACGGCGAAGTGTGAAGGGCGAGACGCTTGTTCCTGGAGATATTGTCTTACTGGAAGCCGGAGATAAAGTTCCTGCTGATATAAGGCTTCTTTCAACTCACGGTTTGTTCGTGCAAGAATCCATTCTAACGGGTGAATCTATTCCTGTGGAAAAGCAAACGAAATCGGTGATTGAGGCTGCTCATTTAGCTGACCGTTCCTGTATGACTTTTTCTGGTACGCTGGTAACCTCTGGGCAAGGAAAAGGCGTTGTGGTCGCAACAGGAGGTGTCACGGAAATTGGACGCATTAGCGGGTTGCTTTCAGAGATAGAGATATTAACCACACCGTTAGTAGAACAAATGAATGTGTTTGCTAAATGGCTAACCGCCTTGATTTTAGCAGTTGGAGGTGGGTTGCTGATTTATGGCAACTTTATTAGCGGCTATTTTTTCAAAGAAATATTCATGGTTGTCGTGGCCTTCTCAGTAGCTGCCATACCGGAAGGGTTGCCTGCTGTACTTACGATTACACTTGCCCTCGGTGTGCAGGCCATGGCACAGCGAAATGCTATTGTTCGTTATCTTCCTGCTATTGAAACTCTTGGGTCAGTATCCGTTATCTGCACAGATAAAACTGGCACCTTAACGCGCAATGAGATGGCGGTAGTATCAGCCATTACTTCTCAGCACATCTTTACACTTGAAGGCAACGGTTATGCCCCGCAGGGTCTCATTCGACTTGAAGATGAGGAAGTGGACGCAAACGAATATGCAGTCCTTCGCGAACTTGCCCGTTCTTGCTCACTTTGTAATGATGCCGTGTTGCGTGAGAGCGAAGGAATATGGGTAGTAGAAGGTGACCCATTGGAAGGAGCTTTGTTAGCTTTTTCCAGCAAAGTTGGTATAGAGGCGCGCAAAGAAAAAGAAATATGGAGATGCACAGATGCTATTCCATTTGATTCCAAACATAGGTTCATGGCTACTTTGAACCATGACCATAACCATCATGCGTTTATATTTGTGAAAGGAGCCCCTGAAACAATACTTTCCATGTGCAAGGACCAAAGGGGTGCTTATGGTGTAGAACCTCTTGACGCTTCCTATTGGCGGGAGAAAGCAGATAATGCGGCAGCTCAAGGTCAGCGTGTACTTGCTATCGCGGTGAAGGCCGTCAAGGCAGAGCAGACAGTCCTTGAACTTGTTGACGTGAAAAATTCGTTAACATTTATTGGCATGGTAGGGATGCTTGACTTGCCGAGGAGTGAATCTGTGGCAGCCATAGCTGAGTGTCACAGGGCAGGTATTCGTGTGAAGATGATTACTGGGGACCATGTAAAAACGGCTTTAGCCATTGCAAAGCAAATCGGACTGCAAAATTCTCATACAGTTCTGAGCGGAGCTGAACTTGACAAAATGAACGATGCTGAGCTTAGGCGCGCAATTCTGGATTGCGATATTTTCGCTCGAACCCTGCCAGAGCACAAGTTACGGCTCGTTACAGCCTTACAATCTCACGGATTAATTGTTGCAATGACAGGCGACGGGGTAAATGATGCCCCCGCTCTTAAACGCGCCGATGTAGGGGTAGCCATGGGAAAAAAGGGGAGTGAAGCTGCCAAAGAAGCCTCAAAATTGGTGTTAGCGGATGATAACTTTGCTTCTATTGTTGCAGCTGTTCGTGAGGGGCGAACAGTGTATGATAATATTAAAAAGGTTATTAGCTGGACTTTACCTACGAATGCAGGCGAGTCCATGATCGTTATTTTTGCGCTTTTTTCTGGCATGACATTACCGGTAACCCCCATTCAGATCCTCTGGATTAATTTGATTACAGCCGTGACATTAGGCCTTGCCCTTGCTTTTGAGCCAACTGAAGAAAATGTAATGCGTCGCCCTCCACGTGCCAAAAAGGAGATGCTGATTAGCAATTATCTCACCTGGCATATCATCCTTGTATCTATTTTATTTTTGCTAGGGGTATATGGTATTTATTCCTATGCGATGAAAGGGAATTATCCCATAGAACTCGCACGAACTCTTGCCATGAACACAATTGTCGTTATGGAAATCTTTCATCTCCTTTTCATTCGCAACATCTTTGGAACTTCCCTCACATGGAAAAGGATACGTGGAACAAGAGTTGTGTGGATGACAATAAGCATTATTGTCTTGGCTCAACTGGCCCTTACCTACTTGCCAGTACTGCAAAATGTATTTTCTACTCAGCCTGTTTCTGTTTTTGATTGGATTCTCATGATTGGCATTGGCGTGGCCCTTTTCTCGATAGTTGAATTCGAAAAACAAATGCGTTTGCGCCTTGGCAGGATCAAATTAGGAAAAGACGTATGATTGATTTTAGTTTGATCCACTCGATACCTTTCTATGAATTGACTGCGTTGCTTACTTTTTACAGCTCAATTTTTAAGCAAAGAAGTTTCATTAACCATTAAAACATTAAAAAGAGAATCTCTTAGCACCTGACATATTTTAACAATTCTCAAAGGATGTTAGTATATCTCGCAAAAAAGGGAGTATTCTATGAGAAAACAAAGTAGTGGCGTATGGCATATAGCCGAAATAATAGCGGACGATCTAGAAGATCGAGAGACTTGGCGAGCAAGCCTCAACGGATTGGGTTAGCCGATATAGCAGCAAGTGTCTTAAGTTGTCGTTCTGTTAATACCTCAGAGTTAGCCAATATCCTCCCGCGTACAGTTAAGAGTCCGGAAGAGAGCTATCGCTATATTAATCGTTAGCTTTCAAATCCCCTGATTGACCCTGTTCAGGTTATGAAGGGATTTATTCCTGAGATTATCCAAGGCCTTACGAGTGAAGGTCAAGTTGCTATTTTGATGTTAGATCAAAGTAAAGTTGGCAAGGGATTCGAATGTCTCATGGTCTCCTTGAGGCTTGGAGAACGAGCGATTCCAGTGGTTTGGAGGGTTTAAAAGACAGAAGGAGAGATGGGCTTTGATGAACAAGCCCCCCTTTTGAAAGCAGTTTACGAGATAATTACCAAAGGTATTAAAGTTCTGTTAGCTGCGGATCGATTTTATGGGACAGCTGCTCTTGTGTCTTTATGCCAGCAACTCGAATGGCAGTATCGCATAAGACTCAAAGGAAATCTCAATCTCTTCCATCAAGAAGGATGGGTTGTGATTAATCCTACAGCCAAGCCTACTTTTGAGGTAATTCCGTCCTAAATGTCTATCATTTTTGAGATGTCCGATAAGAGGCTCAATGGCTGACCGTCGTTTCAACTCTTTTTTGATTTGTGGAGCCAGCCGCTTTTGTCCTGACTTAAAAAGATTGAGCTTTAAAGAAGGGGCATGGCCTCGATATCTCTTATCCACATAAATACGCTTAGGTTTTATGCCCGTATCCTTAACATATTGATTAATAGCCTCTTTTAGGGTGTGACCATCATAAGGATTGTCGTGAAGAGCAGCAGACTGAAGAACGAAATGTCCACCCTTGCTCGGATTCACTGTAGAGATCACAGAAACCTTGCACCCAAATTCATAAGGTTTGTGAGGTTTCCCTTTGCTGATGCACTCCACTTCGGGAGCATGCCAGGACAAAAACTTGTGTGTATTTTTTATTTTTTGATGATAAATGCGCTTGGCTTTTAAAAAGGCCTCGAGCAACTCTTCCCCCATCTCAGAAGCCTTCCTCTCCACGTCACGAATCAAACGCTCCAGATAGGTGTGCAGCTTGCGCATGGATTTTTTGGGCGCTTCATTTGTTTTGCATGACGATAACGCCCGACCATGATTAGGGTTTGCTTGGCTACACGCACATAGCTTTGCCGCAAATCAATGACATTGTCTTTTGCAATTTCTCCCAATCTCTCAATGGCTTTATAATGAAGCTTGGCATCTGTAGGGAAAGTGATGGCTTTTTCTTGAACTGTGGTATCGACCGTAATCTTGGTGAGGTCGTGAGGTTTCAATGCCTTGGTCTTTAAGGCCACAAAGAGACTCAAATAATTTGATCTATATCATTCATTTTTCCTTTATTTAAGATCTCTAAGTTTGGATTCAATTCTTGTGATATGGGGAGAATCCTTTGGAAAGTGAGTTTTTACTGTTTCTAAAGCTTGTTTTAAATAATTAATAGATTTATTTTTTAAGTATTTATGCTTGTTTTTATTTTTGGTGTTTATAGTGTGTATGGAATTTTTTTGGTATAATTCGGAAAGCATCTCTAAGCACATATAGCTCTCAGGGTGGTTGTTTTTCTGAAAAATTGAGAGAGCTTTAACAAGAAGTTTTTCTGTAGTTTGATAATCGGCGAGTTTAAAATAGACTTTTCCTAAGTTTCTCAAAAGTGATGCGATATCAATGTGATTGTTACAAAAAGTAGCTTGATAAATTACAAGGCCTTTCTCAAGGAGTTCTTTAGCCTCCTCATAATAACCTAGGTCAGTATAGACATATCCTAAATAAATCGAAGCCCAGGTGGTATCAATATGATTTTCTTTAAATTTTTTCTTATATATTTCTATGCTTTTTTCTATTATTTCTTTGGAATTTTCAAAATAACCTAATAATCTATAGACATCTCCTAAACATACTGATACCCAAGCCACATCTGTATGATCGCTTTGAAAATGCGCTTTGTATATTTTTAAACTTTGTTCGAGTGCTTTTTTAGCGTACTCATAATACCCTAACTCCTTATAAGCATACCCTAAATACACTAATGTTCGAGCAATTCCGAGAGAGTTTTCTGGTTTTGTTTTTTTAAACGTTAGCAGACTTTCTTCAAGGAAGACTCTCGCTTTTTCATATTCTCCATTGATAGAATAAACAATACCTAAATTGGTTAAAGTTTGACCAATCCCACTATAATTTTCAGGAAAATACCTT
>JALEGO010000192.1 GCA_022763165.1 Flavobacteriales bacterium | reverse complement strand
GTTGTTTACCAACAAGTTATCCCCAAAGGGGTGAGGCCATTACGTAGTTTTGGCCGAATGGATGAAAAAGGTTCGAACTTCGTTCAGAAAATGCGACCAAGAAAGAAAAGTCTGATATTCATGTCAGACTTTTTTGATTTAAAGAGTGTTCTAATTTATTTGCCAAAACGAACGAAATCAAAATGTCGAGTAAAAGGAGACTTTCCTTTTGGAATTTGTTGTAGCTAGATCAGCGAAGCTTATTTGTTCATTTAAAACGTTATAAGAATTCTAATCATCGAATTGATGATCATTGAATGAAGAACTTAGGAGGGCTGGATTTCCCTGTTCTTATCAAGTATCCCTTTTGTCGCCCAGCAATATTTCTAATTCACGGGCTTTGGATGTAATTTCAGAACTATACAATTGTAAGAACTAATCACATTATAGATTTCAAAAGTTCCGTCTAGTATTAATTCTAATTTAACAATACACTCAAATTATGAAACAATTCACATTAATCTTATTTTTCATTCATATCCTAGCTCATGTGGTTACTGTAGGGAAATGCCAGAATGTAAATTTAATCAAAGATTTATCTCCAGGAAAGGATGAAGGATTACCTACGTTTTCTTATCCTTATGGCAATATGAATTATGCCAAAAATGATTCAGCCATATTATTTAGTTATCATAGTCAAAGTGCAAAAAGCAATTCTAAAGCACTCTATTATTCAACAGGTGATTCCGCTCAATTGATAATGGATTTAATTCATAATGATCATCCCATAATGATACCATGGCATGATCATTTTCTATTTGCTAGAAAGAACACCCTATTTATAACTGATGGTTCAAGTGCGGGAACAACCAAAATTATGAGTTTTTCAAAAGACATCAATAGCTTCTCAATTGTCCATCAAGGATTATTATACTTTGAAGTAGATAACAATGTATGGGTAACTGATGCAACACCTTTAGGAACTCATCAAATCACAACTAATGGAGTCAATATTGACAGGTCTTTTATATTGAATAACGAAGTGATTTTCTTCAATGATCTAGCTGGTGAGTTATATAAAACAGATGGCACATCTAGTGGAACAACATTGTTGTATAACAATATTCGCCTTCAAAACTTGTCTAATGCCGTAATTATGGATCATAAACTATATTTTTCAGGAAAGCAATTTGGAGATACAGACTACACCATATGGAGATCAGATGGCACATCATCTGGGACCCATAAAATCAGCACTTTGATCAAGAATCCGGATGATTTTACAGTATTAAATGGTGAATTATATTTTATTGAGGGCTATTCGACTAGTCAAGGTCATAAATTATGGAAAATTAATCAGAATGAACAATTAGTTTTCATTGATTATTCCGTATGGCGTATTATAACAACATTTAATAATGAATTATACTATAGTGATGCCTCAATGAAAGAATTGTGGAAAGTTGACACGCTTGTAAATCAAAAAATCATGTTGAAACAATTCAGCGGAACCATGGCCTCATATGGAGTGGAGTTAAACGGGGTTATGTATTTTGTTGCAAGGGATGGTCAAATTGGGCATGATGTCTGGAGAACAGATGGAACAATTTCTGGAACACAGATCTTCAAAGATTTTTATCCGGGCAATTATTCCTATCCCAGCGATATCCAAATATTGAATAATCAACTTATAATCGAAGTGGCAACAAATTCAAATAAAGAATATTGGATATCTGATGGGACACCTAACAACACCAATTTAATAAAGTCATTTTCCGATATAAATTATAATGCAAACAACTACCTAAGAAACATTGTATTGAACAATAAGATGGTTTTCGTTGCCTCAGATTTGAATCAAACTAACCTTCAATTGTGGTCAACAAATGGGACGTCTCAAGGAACGACTGTTTTATCTAGTTTCAATATTCCTAATTCTACCGATTACAATGCAGCCATGGTATTTGAATTAAACAATGAACTGATGTTTTCTGTCTATGATTCGAATTACTTCCAAAATTTATGGATCAGTGATGGGACTTCACTGGGTACAAATTCTCTGAATCAAAATCAATCTGTACCAATAGCTAAGACTAACAATAATGAACTTTATATTGCCTCTGATATAAACAATGACACGATTCGTATAAATAAATATAATGGTTCAGCGCTAAGTACAATTTTACCCACGTTTAATCCTGTACATTCAAGTTACAAGGAATATGTGAATATCGGTGCGTTGACAGTCATAAGAAGTATTTCTTTTAATTCTAACAGTAGTGTTTGGGCCATTGACAATCAGGGTAATAGCGAGTTGATTGCCAATCCATATCGCGGTGGGAAATGTATTTTCTCGGCCATAGGAAAAGCTTTTTTTATACATGAAAAGTATCAAAATCCTGGTGTTTATGTTTCAGATGGAACGAATCAAGGTACCTATCTTTTAAAGCATTTTAGTTTCGACAAATACGATGGACCTTCTTGGTTTTTGGAATTCAATGGAGAGGTATACTTTAATCCATTCGGCAATGAAATTTGGAAAACTGATGGTACTCCTGGGAATGCAGTTTCCATCACCTCTTTTCCATCAGCTGTTTCAGAGCCAGTAGTCATCGGTAATAAGTTCTATTTTACCACATCGGATGTCCACGGTCGAGAATTATGGGGAAGTGATGGTACAAATTCAGGAACGGCTTTAGTCAAGGATATTTTTCCTGGACCAATAGACGGCATTAAATCTGATTTAATTGCTTACAATAACAAGATTTACTTTTCCGCTTGCGATTCATTGGACAATACTGAGCTTTGGAGCAGCGATGGCACTGCAAGTGGTACTCAGCAAATTCTTGATATAAACATTAATGGATCAGGTTTAGGGATACATTGGGGGGATCAATTCTACGAACATAATGGTGAACTATATTTTACCGCATATACGATAAGCGAAGGAACGGAGTTGTGGAAGACAGACGGGACTGCTACTGGCACCAAGCTGGTAGCTGACATCAATCCAGGGCCATCATCTTCTTTTCCCGAGTTTTTGGGAGGTCTACAAAATAAACTTGTGTTTTCCGCATTTAAAAAGAATCTTGGAAAAGAGTTCTGGACATTGGATAACTACATAGTTGAGAATAAAGAAAGCAATAATGGTATGGGGAGAAAAATGGATATTTATCCAAATCCCGCAGAAGATTATTTAAATATTGGCGCAAAGGAGATAGAAATTAGTCGAATTTCAATTTTCTCTAGTATTGGACAATTGATTCTAAGCAAGGATATTGTTAATGACGATCTCCAAGTATCCGTGGCCGGATTGCCAAAAGGTTCATATGTGTTGTCAATTGAATCGAATGATAACAACATATATAACAGAGTGTTTATTAAAAAATAGAAGATTGAAACTTAGAATTCCAACTTCTAATTCGGATTGCATGAAAAACGTTCGGAAAACTCCATTCGGAAAAAGTCAGAATTTTAATTCTGACTTTTTTATTTATTAAGCATTACAAAATTGTTTATACTGGCGAAGAATAAACAAAATCACTCGTTGGAGTATTGGTTTTTTTAATGGCTCCAAAACCTCCCAGTACGTCAATGGTATTATGAATTCCCCTTGACTTTAATATGGACGCAGCAATTATAGATCTATATCCACCTGCGCAATGCACATAATTGGTCTTATTAGATTTAAAAATGGCGAGATGTTCATTGATCTCATCTAAGGGCGCATTTTCAGCATCTAACAAGTGCTGAGACAAATATTCTGATTGCTTTCTGACATCAATGACATCAATCTGCTCTGAACTTCTTTTTTTAGCGAAATCCTCAGCGGAAATGGTCATAATCGTATCAATTTCTTTTCCGGCATTCTTCCAGGCTTCTAATCCGCCACTCAAATAACCTATCACATTGTCAAAGCCGACTCTGGAAAGTCTAGTGATCGTTTCTTCCAAGCGACCTTCTGGTGTAATCAACAAAAGAGGTTGCTCGATATCTTTAATTAATGCTCCTACCCATGGTGCGAAACCACCATCAATTCCAATGAAAATAGATCGAGGTACATGCGACTTAACAAATTCGCTTTGATGTCTCACATCTAAAATAATTGCGCCAGTTTCGTTTGCCGCTGCCTCAAAGGCATTTGGACTCAAAGCTCTTCGACCCTTTTCAATGACTTTCTCAACATCTTGATAACCCTCTTTATTCAATTTTACGTTCAATGGAAAATAGGCTGGAGGAGGCAGTAGACCATCGGTTACCTCTTTGACAAACTCTTCTTTTGTCATATCAGCTCTCAAGGCGTAATTTGATTCCTTCTGTCCACCGATCGTACCGACAGTTTCTTTACTCATGTGTTTGCCACATGCAGATCCTGCTCCATGGCCTGGGTAAACTATTGTTTCATCAGGTAAAGTCATGATTTTTTCTCTCAAGCTATCATACAAGATTCCAGCTAATTGTTCCTGAGTTAAATCAGCCGCTTTCTGAGCCAAGTCAGGCCTTCCAACATCGCCTAAGAACAGAGTGTCCCCACTGAAAATTGCATGTTCCTTCCCGTTTTCATCTAACAATAAATAAGTAGTGCTCTCCATGGTATGTCCAGGTGTATGCAATACTTTTATT
>JALEGO010000191.1 GCA_022763165.1 Flavobacteriales bacterium | reverse complement strand
TAGGAACTTTTGAATGGGCTAGTCTCAAAACTTTTAACAAGATGCCCAAATCTGATGTTATTGTCATGGTTCTTGTAACATTGGTCACGATATTCTTACACAATTTGGCCTTGGCAGTCATTGTCGGTGTCATCATAAGCGCCTTGGTTTTTGCCTGGGATAATGCAAAGAGAATTCGCGCCAGAAAGCGAATTGATGAAAATGGCGTAAAGTACTACGAAATTTATGGGCCATTGTTTTTTGGATCCACGACAGTTTTCAATCAAAAATTTGACATTGAAAACGACCCAAAAGAGGTGGTAATTGACTTTAAAGAGAGTCGAGTTGTGGATATGTCCGCTATAGAAGCTTTGAATCGCATCACCGAGAAATATCACAATGCTGGTAAAAAAGTACACTTACAAAATCTGAGTGAAGACAGTCTTGTTTTACTAAATAACGCTGAAAAGATTATTGATGTCAATGTAATTCATGAAAAAACGAACTACGACATTGTAGTAAAAGGTGCTTAGCGCATTAGTTCAAACGAACAAGGAATCTTTCAGATCGAATATCTGATCTACCATTTTTGAAATGGAATTTAAAATTTAAGTACCAATGAATTTGGGAATCCCCATCTGAAATTGTTGCGGGCACATTGTTCGCTTTGAGCGAAAACCTAACCTGACAAACATCTTTAACATCAACAATTTTAAGCACTTTGCTTTTCATAATACGATGCTCATACTTTTGAGAATAAGAACCGCGATTGTCTGTAACTTCCTCTTGAGCATCATAGTAAAAACTAATCTGTGAAATCTTATGATGTATCGCTCCTAAATGTATTAGAAGCTCTTTGAAGTCATGATCATAATCTCGCACTTCAAACTTTACATTGTTAAACTTACCCATTCCCACTCGGTTCTTCAGCACAATTATGCCACCAATGATGGACCCCACAAAAGATAAGATCATCAAAAAAATGAACTTGCCCGGGTTTATCAAACTAAATAGGAAGACGGCCACAGGCACAATCCAGTACAAAGGATTTGTTCTAGTTTTGATCGTACTCTCGAAATGACCACAATCGTATATTGGGTTTTCAGCCACAACTTTAAAAAGCTTCTCTTGATCATATTCAAAATCAGGCTTAAACGTTTTTCGAATCTTGAACTGAGATAAGTATTCGGACCTTAACTGACGTTTAGACTCAGAACTCAATTCAATATCCGTATCCAAAAACCAAATAATTTGCATGTATTTACCATAAAATGAAATTGGACCAGATGGAATGAAGTCAAATTCATACTCTACGGTTTCTCCAGCCGTCCATGTCGTATTTTGGTCAAGCCTTACAACCTTTATTTCATTTTTTGAATATTTATTCAGGCCACGAATAGCCCAACTGGCGCTCAAATCAAAGTATTCAAAGGAAATCGTCTTGTTGACCTTGACTGTCAAAGTCACTTTAACCTTTGAATTTAATGGCGCCCTGCCTTTTGGCACATCAAACCTAAAACTATATTCTACTACCTTTTGCAACAGTCAAATTGTAATAATCAAGGTATAATTCTTTTAGAATCGCCCTTATATTCCCATTATTTTTTTTCAACAATACATTCACTTTCTCAGGTGTTACGAGCTGCCGAGCGCACTCATTTCCTTTAACGCGAAGTAATAAGATTTTCATCAATTCCGAAAATGACGGAATTGCCATAGAAACATACATGACATCAGGAAAAAATACCAATTCAGGCATTTCGATTTTCTTATGCAAACTAAATAAGAGCTTATCGTTTCTATTCAGAATACTAAGGCGCTTAATGATGTTGATTTTTTGCATGCTGTCAAAACAAGCCACTTCAGCATTTGTAGAAATGTATTTCAACAAGCTGGTCTTACCCATGCCTGGATTCCCAATAAGTGCTATTTTAACTTTTGGTCTTTTCAAGAATTTTTCAAGATGCGCAACCTCAGACCCAGGAGAATAGCATCTCATCATCTCTTTTTCACAAAGATTTCCAAATGGATTTATGTTCAGAGATTCTTGAATCATTTGGGATAAAATTAACCATAACTCGGATTAAAAATAGCTAACACAAGAATTGCGCGTATATCAGTATATTTGATAAATGTCTGAACTTGGGATAGACCAGCCAATTATTTTTTTTGATGGCGTTTGCAATGTTTGCAATCGGTTTATAGATTTCCTCCTGCGCATAGACAAGCACGATCGAATGAAAATGGCATCTCTTCAAGGAGATACCGCAAAACAATTACTGAGTCAATCAGAAATCGAAAAATTCGATTCAATTATTTTGAAATATAACAATAGGATTTATTATAGATCAGAAGCCGTCTTACAAACTTTGAATTGTATTGGAGGCTTTTGGAAGTTTCCAATGATCCTATACCTTATACCAGGCTTCATTAGAAATCCAATATACATGTGGATTGCAAAAAACCGACACAAATGGTTTGGCAAACGGGAAACGTGCAGGATGCCTACTGCTTCTGAAAGAAACAAAATGCTTCCATGAAATCGCTAAGAAAAATTCTGAAATGGGGCCTGAGATTCGTGCTGTTGCTAATTGTGTGCGTTGCACTATATTTTGGATCTGTTTGGGTTTGCAAATACGTTACGGTCAATAACAAATACCAGCCCACAAAAGATTACATCGACATCTTCGTAAGCTCCAACGGAATGCACACAGATTTAGTCATCCCTTCGAAACATCTTGATTTTGATTGGTTTGAGTTTTTAGACAGCAATCAATTTGAAGCCGCCCCACGACCGGATTACTTATCATTTGGTTGGGGAGACAAGGGTTTCTACCTTGAAATTCCAACTTGGGATGACCTAACACTAAAGGTGGCTGCACGTGCAGTTTTGATTCCCAGCGAAACAGCCATGCATGTTACCTACTGCCGTACAGCCCCTTACAACAGCCAATATTTCAAAAAGCTTCAAATTGAAAGACAAAAACTTGATGAATTAAATCAACATATTCTTTCATATTTTGAGTGTAATGCTTTGAATAAACCTCAATTAATTGATTGTTGCAGGTATGACAATGTCAATGATAATTTTTACGAAGCCCATGGGTCATATCATGGTTTTTTCACCTGCAACAACTGGACTAACAAATGTTTGAAAGAATCAGGAATTAAAACAGCCATTTGGGCACCCTTTGCCTCCAGCGTCTTACATAATATAAAAGACTGACAAGGATTACACTTTGAATCCAACGATAAGAATATCGTCAATTTGTTCTAAACTACCTTTCCAAGTATTGAATGCTTTACTCAGTTGATACTGCCTTTGATTTACATCCTCAGAAACAGTGGTTATAAGTATGTCTTTGAGTTTGGATTTTCCTAGTTTCTTTTTACTAGCTTCTCCTTTTTGATCTTGAAAACCATCTGTTGACATCACAAAAACTTCAGTACTTGAGGACTGATGTACATGACAATTATATGTCTGTCCTTTAAGGTAATTTGCCTCACCCATGGAAAAATAATCTCCTTTCAATTCTTTTACGGCACCTGCATTTATGATAAATAAAGAATGTCCAGCTCCAGAAAACTTCACCAAACCGGTGTCTTTTTCCAACACACAAATACCCATTTCCATCCCTACATGTGCCTCAAGGTCTTTAATTGACCTCCTAAATTCGCGACTTAGAGTATTCAAAATCATTTCAGGTTCGACCAAACCGAATTCCTTAACAACGCGATCCAATAGATTATTTGTCAAAATGGTTAAGAAGGCACCTGACACGCCATGTCCTGTGCAGTCGACAACCGCGATCATTTGATGCTTGTGGTCTGAAAATGTCCAAAAAAAGTCGCCACTTACAAAGTCCTTCGGCTGATAATATGAAAAAGCCTCTTTAAAATTTTTATGAAACTCCTCCTCACTATAAACCAGCGCCTGTTGTATCCATTTTGCATAACCCAAACTCTCTGTAAGCCTCTTATTCTGTCTTTCTATGGCTTGACTTTGATTCATTATTTGAGTGTTTTGATTTTGTAACAACCCTTTTTGTTTACGAATGATCACAAACACTATTACAAAACCAATCAAAGCAAGCAACACTGCTACGTTTATATATTTCAATATGTTGGCATTCTTCAATTTTGCCTGCTGCAGTTCGTTTTGTTGTTTTAGAATAAGAATCTCTTTATCCTTTGTACTAGATTCATATTTTTCCAGAAGCTCCTGTGTTTGCTGATTCTGAAAAACAGTATTCATGCTATCCTTAAACTCAATGTATTTTTCTGACCATTTAAGCGCCATTTCGGACTGGTGCAACCTCTTATAACCCTTAATTATATTTGAATAAAGGTTAATCATGTCATCATGATGAATATCACCCGGCCTATTCTTGAAACAGTGTAGCAGGAGGTCTAAGCCGAGTTTAACCTTACCTGATTCGATTAAAAGAGAACCTTTAAGAAACTTGATATATACATTTAACCGAACATGATTGGAACTCACTGAGGCTCCAAGACAACTATCCAAAAGTTCAACAGCCTTGTTTGCGTCACCATTTTCATGGTAGTATGAACACATAGAAGTAAGAATTCCATAATATCTATGAAAGTGCTTTTCAGGATGATAGTATTCAAGCGCCCTTTTGGCATAGTAAATTGCAGAATCTGCCTGACCCTTTGAACTCAGCACAGTAGAATAATCAAAGAAACAGGCACCAGCATAAATATGATTAAAGCCACTTGCCATTCTCAGTGACTCTTTGCATATGCGCTCAGCTTCAAGCTTATTTTCAGTTTTTGAATATATTAAGAATAGATTATGCCTAAGATTTAGCAGCCCAAGCGTATCTGCTCGAATTTCATTGATTTTCAAACATTGTAAGAGATAAAACAAAGCGGAATCATATTCATTTTTGACATAATGCACGCCCCCAAGGCTTAAAAGCGCAGCCTGAATCCTAGGAGTATCTAGTGCTTTTAAGGCATATTCATGAGAAATCACCCCACTCTCTCGAGCGATGTTCAATTCCATTCTTTTTCGATAAATGGCAGATCTAATAAAGTATAGTTCACTAAGAATTTTGGGATAATTGTTTATGTTATCTTGTTCCAGCAATTCATCTGAAAGCCTCAATGATTTCTTCGGATCTTTTTGATTCCAAAGCTTAATATTTTCAAGTTTTATCTCAAAAACGCGTTTTTCAGGAAGATTTTCAGATCTCAAAATTCTCAAAAGGCTATCCTCCTGAGATTCAAGACCAGCAAAACCCAATACGCTAGTTATGATTAAAATTAAAGAAGTAACTATTCTTTTTGACACGAGCCTTTGTACGGGACAAGTGCCAACAAGTTACGCTTAGCGCTTTTGTGCATTTATAATTGTACCATCCAATTCCGTATGAACCTTTAAAGGCTTGTCATTCTTTAATTGGCTCTTTGTTATGAGCAACATCCAGATCATACAGGTGATACACAGAGTCCAGAAGATTGTAGCTAGAGTTGGTTTTTTCATTTGGCTGAGATTTGGTAACTATTTGTAAGACGCGATAAAAAACAAACAGTTGCCTACATCATCTCATTTTTCCAAATTTCTTTTCAAAATCAAGACTCCAAGAAAAACCAATTAAACTTATATTCCTTAAAAGGAAATTAATACAGAATAAAATTCCAAAACAGCGCAAATCTGTAAACTAATATTCTAGCTGTTTTTGATAACAAAATCTTAGGGCAGATTGAAATTGTTCTGCAGCCCAATTTAATTGTTCTACAGTATGTGCTTCAGATACAAAACCTACTTCGTAACCTGATGGCCCCATATATATACCAAGCTCCAATAATTTGTGATAAAATACTTTAAATCTCGTCAATTTGGTTGGGTCAATTTGACTAGACCTTACCACTTTGGTATCATTTGAAAACGACAACCAAAAGATCGATCCCATATTGAAGATCTTAAACTCGAAGCCCTCTTTTTCAGCGAAAGCATTGATTTTTTGAATAAATGTCAATGTTTTATCTTCCAGTTCAGCATAAAAATTTGGCTTAAGACACTCGGTCAATTGAGCGATCCCTGCACTCATTGCTACTGGGTTTCCGGACAAAGTCCCCGCTTGATAAACATCTCCCTCGGGCGCTACGTTCGACATCACTTCATTTGATGCACCATAAGCCCCAACCGGCAAACCTCCACCAATAACCTTCCCAAAAGCTAGTAAATCAGGTGAAATGCCATAGTATCCAGAAGCACCTTCAAAGCCTATTCTGAAACCAGAAATCACCTCATCAAAAAACAACAGTATATTCTCTCTAGTACAAATTTCACGTAAAAACTTCAGGAACTCTGGACCTTGAATGAGCAATCCATTATTTGCTGGAATAGGTTCTATAGCGATACAGGCAATCTGCCCTCTGTAATCCTCAATAGCCTTTTCTACTGCCTCTTTATCATTCAACGGCAATACAATCGTTTCTTGAGCAAAAGACTCTGGAATTCCTGCAGAAGTCGATGTCCCGAGGGTCGCTAAACCGGAACCCGCTTTAACCAACAATGAATCCACATGACCATGATAGCATCCCTCAAACTTGATCACTTTGTTCTTTCCTGTTACACCTCTCGCCAGCCTCAGAGCAGACATTGTTGCTTCCGTTCCAGAACTTACGAATCGCACTTTGTCAACATATGAATGATTCGACACAATCAACTCAGCAAGTTGGTTTTCAAGTTTTGTTGGTGTACCAAAAGATGTACCTTCAGCAACCGTATTTTGAATTGCTTCTACGACTTTTGGATTTGCATGCCCAAGGATAAGTGGACCCCAAGAGCAACAAAAATCCAAATATTCATTATCATCCTCATCCCATATTTTGGCGCCTAAACCTTTCTTGATAAAAACAGGAGTCCCACCCACTGATTTAAAAGCCCTTACAGGAGAATTTACGCCTCCAGGCATCAGTGTCTTAGCCTTTTCAAATAAGCTTTCCGATTTAGATCTTTCCATAATACTTATGAGAATGTTTAATTTAGCTACGAAGGTACAAAAGCTCAACTATGCAGTACGAAAATTCCGAAGAATTTGCTTTAAAATTAGATCAAGAAGATAAACTTCATAAATTTCGAGGTAAGTTCTTATTTCCTCAACACAAAGGTCAGGATGTTGTGTATTTTACTGGAAATTCTCTGGGACTTCAACCCAAATCTACCGAAGAATATTTAAAACAAGAATTGTCAGACTGGGCAAATTATGGAGTTGAAGGTCATTTCGAAGCAAAACGACCATGGGTATCCTACCATGAACTTTTTTCAGAACCATTATCAAAAATTGTTGGAGCTCAAGCAACAGAGGTTGTCGCCATGAATGGTCTTACGACTAATCTTCACCTGTTACTGGCCAGCTTTTATCGACCCACTGATAAAAAATTCAAAATTATTTGTGAAGCTAAAGCATTCCCCTCAGATCAATATGCTTTATCCTCACAAGTGCGATTTCACGGATATGATCCCAAAGATGCAATAATTGAAATTGAGCCGAGACAAGGTGAGGAAATGATTTCACATGACGATATTGTGAAGAACATTCAGGAAAACGCTGATGAAGTCGCTTTGGTTTTCTGGGGTGGAGTGAATTACTATTCAGGGCAAGTATTTGATATGAAAGGAATTGCAGAGGTATGCCAAAAACACGATATCATGTTCGGAATTGATTTGGCTCATGCAGCAGGAAATGTAAAACTTGAACTTCATGATTGGGGGGTGGACTTCGCAGCATGGTGTTCATATAAGTATCTCAACTCCGGTCCAGGAGGAGTCTCTGGTGTTTTTGTACATAGCAAGCATCATGGTCTTAAAGACATTCCACGATTTGAAGGATGGTGGGGTCACAACAAAAAAGATCGATTTAAAATGGAACCAGAGTTCGATCCAATACCTACAGCTGAAGCTTGGCAGTTAAGTAATGCCCCGGTTTTCTCGATGGCACCTCACCTTGCAAGTCTGGATATATTTAATGAAACTAACATGGATCAGCTCATCCATAAACAAAGGCTCCTTGTGGAGTATCTTGAATTCATTTTGGCTGACATATCCAAAACATATCCAAAGGCCGCCTTCAAGATCATTACACCTCCCAAACCAAATAGAGGATCTCAACTATCAGTTTTGACATTGAATGATGGGCGAGATTTGTTTGAGTATTTATCCAAAAACGGAGTAATAACAGACTGGAGGGAACCCAATGTTATTCGTATGGCAGCCGTTCCTCTGTACAACTCATTTCATGACATATGGAGATTTGGGCGTGTTTTACAGGATTATTATTCCATTGCGGAATAATGATATCAATCATTTATTTTTTAGCAAAAAACTAAAATCTTGTTTTAAGCTATTCTTTACTTTTGATTCGTATGGAAAAAGTAGGCATAATTGGCGCGGGTCTGGTCGGATCCCTTCAGGCTTTGTTTCTGGCTAAAAGAGGCTTTAAAGTAAGTGTTTTTGAAAAAAGACCAGATCAAAGAAAAACGGAGTTTCTTGCTGGCAGATCTATCAATCTCGCCTTATCTGATCGAGGCTGGAAAGCATTAGATCATGTAGGAATAGGTGATGATATAAGAAAAGTAGCGATTCCAATGTATAGGAGAACAATGCATGATGAAAACGGAAAGCTGAGTTATCAAGATTATGGTAAAGAAGGCCAAGCCATTTACTCCGTATCGAGAGGAGGACTGAACCAAAAGCTCATGAATTTGGCAGAGCCCCTTGAAAATATTGATTACTTCTTCAATCTAAGTTGTCAAAACATCGACCTTAAAAAGAATGAAGTAACCTTTAAAGACAAGCTCAATGGAAATCTGGAAAAACATCAATTTGATAGAATATTTGGAACGGATGGTGCGTTTTCAAAAGTAAGGCTTAGACTTATGAAAACAGATCGTTTTAACTACGAGCAATCATTTTTGGAACACGGCTATAAGGAATTGACAATACCTCCACTAGCTGACGGATCACATCAATTAGACAAAAACACGCTACATATTTGGCCAAGAGGAGGCTTTATGCTCATTGCTCTACCCAATTTAGACGGAACATTTACCTGCACCCTTTTCCTTCCATTTGAAGGCAAAGACTCATTCGAAAACTTAAATACGCCAAAGGACGTCAATTCTTTTTTTGAACAACACTTCCCTGACACATTGGATCTCATTCCACAACTTCAGGAAGAATTTTTCGAAAACCCTACCTCTTCTCTGGTAACGATTAGATGCAAACCATATCATTATCAAGATAAAATTTTAATGATGGGAGATGCCTGTCACGCCATTGTCCCATTCTATGGTCAAGGAATGAATTCAGGTTTTGAAGACTGTACGGTGATGGATGAAATATTTGATGAGTGTGGAAATGATTGGAAAAAAGCCTTTAAACTATTTTCAGAAAGAAGGAAAAAAGATGCTGATGCGATTTCCGATTTAGCTCTGTATAATTTTATAGAAATGAGGGATTTGGTTGGGGATGACGACTTTCTTCTCAGAAAAAAAATAGAATCTAGATTTTATGAAAAACATCCTGACCAATGGATGCCACTCTACTCCATGGTTACGTTTTCACACACTCCCTATTCTGAGGCCCTGGCAATCGGCAATAAGCAAAGGAAGATCATGAATCAAGTGATGTCTATCGATAACATTAATGACATTTGGGATTCTGAAATCGTTGAAAAGCAAATTTTAGATTCTTTATCTTTATCATAAACCAACCTAACTTATGTTGAAATATTCGCTTCTCCTAATTGCTGCCTATAGCTTAGTTCTAAAATGCGATGCTCAAATTAGAGGATATGCAAAAAAAGAAGCCTTCCCCAATACTCTGGAACATGAGAGCAAAGGATGGTACTTTGATCCTGGCATTACCTTGCAAATAACGAGGCCTGGAGAACGAACTGAAGAGATCAACGGTCTGAATTATTCATTTGACTCAAAAGGGAAAATTGGACCATACTTTGGAGTAGGCAGATATAAGATTCTGAAAAATTGGATGTTTTTCAAATATTGGGATTATGGTTTAAGCTACAAATGGTTTAGAGGAGAAGAACATTTAACTATCGAAGGTGCCAAACAGCCAACCAGCGCATTTTCTGATATGGCAGGAGGACTGACAACTAACCTGGTAAATGTTATCAATTTAGGAAAATACTCATTTCTCCAAAACGGCTTTGGAATTAATGTTGATTATCAATTTCGACAGAGCCGTACGCCATTGGCTGGGCCAAACGACCCAGATAGAATCACAGCACAACTACACTATAAACTTGGGGTTGGACTTTGGGTGGGCCAAAGACTTATTGTAGTTCCTAGTGTGGAATTTCCGATATTGGGAGCAACACCTAAACTGATTGACCCAACTTTCACCTATTTTGACAGCTGGTATGAGCCCTTGTTGATCTCATTAAGAATTATGCTCGTGAGCCCTAAAAAGGATGTGTGCCCTCCTGTTTATGCCCCTGGTTTACCTGAGAACTTTACTCCTGATGGAATGGATTAGGTTTTCAGTTAGAGTTTGACTCTGGCTCGAATACCAAGATGATCCGAAGAACCACCCGGAATCACCTCATACTTACTCAACTCAGTATTACCAGCACTCAAGATATAGTCTAATGTGAACAATGGTGGAAACTTATTACTGTTCGGGAAATTTCGCTTTATGCTCAATCTTGGAAATGAGTTACCATCATTCCAGTACATTTTAATTTGATTGTATAGCGGTTCAAAACAGGTTGTATTCAAGTCTCCAATCAGTAATTTAGCTTGTGCAGACCTTGCATTTATTCTATTTTGGATTTTAGCATATTGTGATTTTCTTAATTGATAATTGTCTCGAATAAGTGAAAAGAAACGATCCGGATTTTCCACCGCAATGGCAGGAGATGCAAGATGAGCATTTGCAATACAACATACAGTCCCATTAACATTTAAATCTACAATTTGTGCAATAGGTAGTTTTGAATTGTTATAAACATATTCTACGTTGCTCAACGGAAACCTTGAAAAGATCCCAATACCATGTGTGCCACGCAACGCAAGCCCTTTAAAGTAAGGATAGTTCAATTTTAATTTTAAAAACCGCTCCCATTCGGGTGTCAATTCTTGAATTGTCAGTATATCAGCATTTTGCTGAGTAATCTTATCGACTAGTGCTGCCTTATCTTTATTCTTAAAAAAAACATTGTAGTTGACTGCAAGAACTTCTTGATTCAATGATTTCTTTGAGCTTAATAGATCCCCGTTTTGCCTGACCTTAACATAAGATGCTTCTATTATCACCAAGACGACTACAACACCAAGGATTACATTCAAAGCACCCTTGAAACGGGTTCTAAATAGCAATATCAAACCGAATATAATGACGAGCCACTTTATCAGTATGAAGAAAGTTCCTATAAAGAGATTTTGCCTTAATATTAGGCAAGTTAAGCAGACAAGAACAAAAAATACTTTAAGGGCTATTTTCAAGGTGTTTTTTAACCATTACAACGTTTTCAAGCTGAAAGAATTGTTTCTACAAACGACAACCTCTGTCCAAAATAGATTGTTTCAGATCAGCATAAAAAGCAGCATCTTCAAGAAGTCCTTCAGACAACAAAACATATTGCGCTATTTTGTAATTCATCGTGTCTTCTAAGCCCCCAAGGTAACCGATATCCTTTTGAGTCCAATCTTCAAATAAGTGCTTTAAATAAGACTGGCATAATGATCCAGACATGGCAAATGATTCTATTATCGCTCTATTATTCGAATCGAATCTTTCTTCCTCAAGATCTAGAATTTCTTTAAACCCAAGCTGCTGTTCTGAAGTCAGAGCGTTCAAGTCATGTGCTTTAGCAAATGACGATGAAGATGATAGGGCCGAAATTGTAGCATGTATTTTATCATTTTTGTAAGCCTGATAAAAATCCTCAACTGAATTAAGATCACTTATTGAAAGGATATCAGGAAAATAATTCTCAACTATTACATGATGCGCCAGATCTGGATCAAATTCGGCATTTAGTTTTTCCGATACCAATTTGAAAAATGCTGCTGAAAATGCTTCGAATCTGGATTCATCAAAGCTATCTGTACTATAGGGCAATAAACGTAGAGATTGCTCAATAATATGATACAACTCCCCATCCTCAAATACAACACTGCGAAATTTGATAGCCTCCCCCTCTTCTGACAGTTCAAGTAAGATGAGCTCCTCATTGACTTGAAAATATTCTTCCTTCGCTGTTTGGATGATTTCAAAATACGTCATGCTTAGATTTTCTAAAAAACTATAATTAAACTGAATACTTCCAATCTAAAATAATGATCTTTCACAAGTTTGTCATCAAAACTGACTACCTCGAATATAATCATGGTTCAGTTTTGAATATATTATTTAATTGACATATTTTCATACATAGGAATTCATAAACTACTTAACTAAATCAATCACATTGCGAAACTTAAATTTTCCGGTAAATCTAGTTTTTAAGATTTCCACTTTTGCCAACGACTTTTATGCTACAGATGCGAATGGCATAACCATAGGTTATATTCGACAAAAAATGTTCAAACTAAAAGAGTCTGTCGAAATTTTCAGCGATGAGAGTCGCTCCCAAAAACTTTATCAAATTAACGCAGACAAGTGGCTAGACTTCAACACCGCTTATGCCATCAAAAAACAAGATGGTCAAGAACTCGGAAAGGTGTGTAGAAAAGGCTGGGCAAGTTTATGGAAGGCAAATTATGAAATCGTAGGCAATGATGGCCAAATGAAATACCGCATCCAAGAAAAGAATCCTTGGGCCAAAGTCATGGATTCTTTGCTGGGAGAAATCCCTCTGCTCGGTATGTTAACCGGCTATCTTTTTAACCCTGCGTATAGTGTCAAAGATTTAAATGAAAAGGAATTATACCAATTAAAAAAACAGCCCTCCTTTTTCGGAAGAAAATTTGACATAACAGAAACTGAAGCCTTAGACGTTGATGATGAATTAATCGTTCTTTCGTTGATGATGATGGTCTTGCTGGAAAGAAGAAGAGGATGATCCGTCATTTTATTGCTGTTCTCGTAGCGACCTTTGGATCAATTCTTTTTACTACAATTTACCTCGCTTTAGATCAACAAATTTCTGTCTATCCACCCCATCCCTTACTGATTGTTGCTGGGGCTGGATTCGTTTTCAACTTGCTTATCATGAAATCAAGACGGCTAGCTTTTTCGACCAAAGAGCGCAATTGGAGTATGCTGCTCATGGGAATATTTAATATTACCACATTGTTAAGCCTTTTTATTTTCAATAGATTAACAATAGAGCCTCTATCCATTTTCATTTTAGTCATAAGCATAGTAGTTATCGTTGTATATCTGATTGCGCAATTTGAATCACTCGAATCGAAGCTTATGGAAGGAGAAGAGCTATTGGGAACTTTTGATACAGTAAGGGTAGT
>JALEGO010000190.1 GCA_022763165.1 Flavobacteriales bacterium | reverse complement strand
GGTCACAAATCAAAATGGTTGTTTCAGCTCGGATGATGCCTTTATCACTATTAATCCTTATCCTGTGGTGAGTTTGGGTGCGGATACAGTCTTTTGCAACAAATCAAATGGCATTATCAGTCCAGGAATTGGTTATACATCCTATTTGTGGAATGATAGTTCCACAATTCAGTCATTACTGGTGAATAGTACGGGACATTATTGGGTAGAGGTTAGCAACGGCTTTAATTGTGTGTCAAGAGATTCAATATTTGTGAAGTTCAGTTCTTTGAAACTCAGCATTGGAAATGACACTACGGTTTGTGGAAGTCATATTGTTGATGCTGGCCCAGGCTATGCGTCATATTTGTGGAGTACAAGCGATACAACGGCTGCGATTAATGTTCAATTCTCTGGCACTTACGTGTTAACGGTATCAAACAATGATGGATGTGTTGAGGATGACACAATAAATGTAGTTGTCAATCCTTTGCCTGTTCCGAATTTGATTGGACCTGATTCAATTTGCAAGGGTGATACATTGATATTAGATGCGGGGAGTTTTGCCAGTTACTTATGGTCGACTTCAGATACAACACAATCGGTTGAATTGACTTTAGCTGGAACCTATTATGTAGATGTTATAGATATTAACGGCTGTATGGGATCTGACACCTTTAAGTTGGCTCAAAAGGATTGTGCACCTCCTGATGGCATTTTTGAACATGATTTCTCTTCACTAATAAATATTTGGCCTAATCCTGTGAAACAAAACGTGTTTTTGAAATGGAAACAAAGTTCATCAGCATCTACCATAAGTTTATTAGACATGCAAGGGAGGGTTTTGGAGACACACTATTGGCTTCAGAATGACGTAATGATGCTTAATTTGGAGTCGTATTCCAATGGGGTTTATATCATTCAGGTTTCTTCTCAAACGGAGCGGTTAAACATACCGATAATTAAGAATTAGGGGCTTTGTAAAAGCAAAACTAGCCCGGATAGAGCGATTAGCTCATTGCGCACAGTATTAAAACCAGTAGTTTTTGGGAAAGTGATTTGATGAACTCTTCTCAGGACTTACTGGTTTTTTTGCTGTGGGCAATGTACTAAAAGCGAAAGCCGGAAAAGGCTCAAAAAAATATTCTAAAAACCGTCATAAATTCTTGGACTTTGTGCAATTTTATGCTTCGAAATTTTGAGATAAATGAATCAAGCCATAATCGAGTGCGTACCCAATATTAGTGAGGGTAGAGATCCAGAAAAAATAAGGGAAATTTACAGTGTTGTAGAAAAAGTTGAAGGGGTAAAGCTATTAGATGTGGATCCGGGTTTTGCGACCAATAGAACTGTGATCACTTTTGCCGGAGCCCCCGAAAATGTAATTGAGGCGGCTTTTCAATTGGTTAAAAGGGCATCTGAGTTGATAGATATGAGCAAGCACTCTGGAGAACATCCTAGGTTTGGAGCAACAGATGTGTGTCCGCTGGTTCCTATTTCTGGTATTAGTATGGAAGAAACCGTTCAGTACGCCCATAAATTAGGAAAAAGAATAGGTGATGAACTTGGTATTCCTGGTTATTTCTATGAAAATGCCGCTAATGAAGAAAAGCGCAGAAATTTGGCCAATTGTCGTTCTGGAGAATATGAAGGTCTCGCTGGAAAACTGACTGATCCAAATTGGAAGCCTGATTTTGGTCCAGCGGAATTTGTAAAAGCCAAGCATACGGGAGCCATTGCTGTAAGTGCACGGGATTTTCTTGTAGCTTACAACATTAATTTGAATACAACTTCGACTCGAAGAGCTAATGCCATAGCCTTCGACATTAGAGAGGGGGGACGAGTGAAAAGGGAAGGCAACCCAATTACTGGCAAGAAGGTTTTAGATGAAAATGGTGAGCCGGTAAGAATTCCTGGAAGCCTCAAAGCGGTGAAGGGAATCGGTTGGTACATTGAGGAGTATGGTATAGCCCAAATCTCACTCAATTTGACAAATGTCAGCATTACACCTGTTCATGTTGCTTTTGACGAAGCCTGTAAAAAAGCAACAGAAAGGGGCATTCGAGTCACAGGATCGGAATTGGTTGGATTAATTCCTTTGAAAAGTATGATTGATGCTGCTGATTATTTTCTCAAAAAGCAAAATCGCTCGCTCGGTATTTCAGAGGAGGAAAAGATCAAAATTGCAGTAAAGTCTTTGGGCTTGGATGATTTAAAGCCTTTCAATCCCCAGGAAAAGATTATTGAATACGTATTAAACGCAGATGTGAAAAGGCCATTGATTGGAATGACCTTGCAGAAGTTTGTGGATGAAACGGCTTCAGAATCTCCAGCTCCAGGAGGAGGATCGGTTTCTGCTTATGTTGGCGCTTTAGGCGTTGCCCTGGGCACCATGGTAGCGAATCTTTCTTCCCACAAGCGCGGTTGGGACGATCGATGGGAAGAGTATTCAGAAATGGCAGCAAAAGGACAAGAATTCAAAAATGAATTGATGTTCTTAGTGGATGAAGATACGATGGCATTTAACAAAATTATGGAGGCTTTTGGTTTACCGAAGGGTAGTGACCAAGAACAGAAGGCCCGAACTCAGGCGATTCAAGATGCTACAAAATATGCGATAGAAATTCCCTTCAAAGTAATGGAAACGGCCTGTAATTCAATGGAGGTCATGCTTGCGATGGCAAAAGAAGGTCTTCAAGCATCAATTTCTGACGCTGGAGTAGGAGCATTGTGTGCCAGAACTTGTGTCCAAGGAGCTTTTCTGAATGTCAAAATCAATGCTGGCTCTTTAGATGATAAGGATTATGTTCAAAGTAAACTAAGGACTGCGGAAGAAATATTATCCAAGTCGCAACAGCTTGAAAATGAAATTTTAGCGATCGTTGATACCAAGATTTGATTGATCTTCAGGATCATTGACCTTCAATATTTTTTAGAATTGGACACGATACTTATGAGGTTCTTTAGTGAACTTCGTAGGACTTCCTACGATCTATTTTTTATTTAAAAGTAGAGGCTCGACTCATCAAATAATCCTTCGGAACCTTTGTATTGGAGTGTAGTTTCTTTGGATAATTTTGGAGTTCCTTATAGTGATGCATCTGATTTGATTCCTAAATAGACGCAAGCACCTTATCTCAAGTTGAATAAACACAAATATTCTCCATTTCATTTCATAAAATGAAAGGTACAACTCATAAAACAATGCGGTAAGTCAGTCAAAGTTGCCTTGAATTCGGCTATTTCAGAGCATAAATTTGAGTTCAAACGCAATAAAAAAACAACAAAAATGTACAGCAAAAGACTCTCAAACTATTTCATTAACAAATCCATTTTATTCATTTCGATATTTTCATTGGTTGGTGTTGTTACATCTCAAGCCCAATGGCAAAGTCCTTCAGATTCAGTTCGTAGTCCCCAATCCCCGAATGCTTCATCTTTAGGGCGCTATGGAAGTATTCCAGTAAGCGAACATACAGGGGTACCCAATATATCTGTTCCCATTACCACTGTGACTGACGGAAATCTGAGTTTACCTATTTCATTGAGTTATCATAGCTCAGGTAATAAAGTTGAGGATGTTGCCTCATGGGTTGGTTTGGGCTGGTCTTTGAATGCTGGTGGTGTGATTACAAGATCTATACAAAGTCTTCCTGATGAGGGCGGCCCCAGTACCGATTATGCACAGACATTGGGTTATTATGAAACGCACGGTACAGAAGATATTGATTCAGCCAATGTCGGTGGAGCTGGCTTTTGGTCGGCATTGGCGAATAATCAATTTGATGGACAGTCGGATTTGTATCAATTTAATTTTAATGGCTTCTCAGGTACTTTTTTCTTTAATGAGTATCGAGAGGTTTTATTTAAATCTCATTCGGATTTAAAAGTACATGTAGAATATGACCCCACTATAGCGAACCCTGCTGCTCTAAAACACAGTCGTTTTCTTTATTTTAAGATTACTACACCCGATGGTACCCAGTATTATTTTGGGGGCGATGAAAATGGTCCTGATGTAAACTCTTTGGATCGTTCTTATAGTCGAG